>JAIOQG010000388.1 GCA_021413465.1 Alphaproteobacteria bacterium
GGCGCCGCCGTCATCGGCCCGGTGCTCGATCTGCTCAATCACGCCTACGGCTTTCCCGGCGATCCGAACCGCATCGCCATCGTCGCAACCCCACTGCCCGCTCCGCAAGCCGCGTTGATATCGACGCTCGCACGCGGCGTGCTCGATGCGGGGCTCGACTGGAGCCTCATCGGCATCGGCGCCTTGATTGGCGTCGGCGCCGTCGTGTTCGACGAAATCCTGGGAAGCCTCAAGCTCATGCGCCTGCCGCCGCTCGCGATCGGCATCGGCATCTATCTTCCGATGGACGCGACCTCGCCTGTAGTGCTCGGCGCCGTGATCGCCGCGCTCTACAATGCTTGGATCGCGCGCGGCCCGGACGCCGCCATGCTGCAACGCTTCGGCGTGCTGCTCGCCTCGGGTCTCATCGTCGGCGAAAGCCTGCTCGGGGTCGTCAACGCCGGCCTTATCGTCGCCGCCGACAACCCCGCGCCGCTGGCGCTGGTCGGCGCGGACTTCGCCCCTCAGCTACGTTTGGGTCAGCCGGCAGGCGAAGCCTTAGAAACTCCCTCGCGCCGCGCTGCTGTGCCGTCCGTTCTGAAGCAGGACATTCATCGCGCGCGTCAACGCCGCCCGAGCGACAGCGCCTTTGTCCTTCAGCTTGCCGTGACGCTCCAACCATTGCGCGACCGCGAGCCAATCCCACAACGGCGACTCCGTCGTCACCCGCAGCACGGGTGGCGGAAAATCTCCCGCTCCGCGCTTGCCTTGCACGAGCAATGAAACGGCTTGCCGCGTCAGGCCGGCGCGTTCTGCAATGTCGCTGAGGCTGACATAGGAATCCGGCTCGATGCGCACGACGCGCCCGCCCGCTTTGCGCACGTCGCGCATCGCCGACTCCAACGCCTGCTTGAAGGATTTGGCATCACGCGTGAAATCGAGCACGACGACACCTTTCACCACCGCGATCAACGCATCGCTGCAACCGCTCTTGTAGAGACGATCCTCAAGGTCGTCGCTGTGGCGATCGAACCCTTCGACCACCATCGAGAATTCGAAAACGTCCACAGCGCGCTTGGCGTTCTTCAACAATGCGGACATCGCTTCACCATCCTCAAAATCTGCTTGGCGTGATTTTCCGCACTTTTGGGCGTTGACCACACCGACATTTGACATCCCACCGGTGTCGCCTCTGCGCACAAAAGCCTGCCCCAACAATGAGCCGACTTGCCGGCCTCCTTGTACCGCCACCCGCGCTTTTCCGCCTGCCGCACCGCAGCCTCGATTGCCTTGTCCGGATGCGTCGGTCGAGCCAAGAGAACAATCCTCTAACACATGTGTTGACATGTGTCAACACACACTCGCGACATTGCAAGTGTCGCAAACCGTATCGGTCGACGGCCCCGCGCAGGGCAACATCCGCCTCGAACAAACCTACGCACCGCCGACTCTAAAGTGTAGACCGCCCACACTTTCATCAGGCGCGTGTGCAGTTTTCCGAATACAGATGTCCCGGCTATGCTACCAAGGCGAACGCTTTGCTTCACCCCAAAATCCAAGGGCTTGATTGATGTACAAGCACGCCATCCCCTCGCTCCTCCTGCTGCTGACACTGACCGCACCCGCAGCGCTTGCCGACAACCAATATGAAGACCCGGCCGGCCGCTTCAGCGTCTCCGTCCCCGAAGGCTGGCTCGCCGGCAAACCGAGCGATACCAAAATCGCCGCCCTCTTGTTCAAACCCATCACACCCGAAATCCCGGCGGTGTGTGCGGTGGTGGTCACGGCCTCGCCCTTGAGCGCCTCGGTCTCTCAAGCCGACCTCGACGCCGCCGTCAGCAAGGAGATGACCAAGGAATTTTGGGAGGCCACGTTCAAAGCCTTGGGCGGGCAAGACATTGTCGTGGGCGACGTCGGCAGTCGCGAGCAGCGCGGCCGCAACATTCAATACGCGGGTGTCGAGTTCACGACCAAAGCGCCGGACGGGAAGCTCATCCGCCTCAAACTGCGCGAAGAAATCCACCCCATCCCCGGCATCGTCCACGAAATCGCTTGCACCACACAGGCCGACAGCTACGAACTCGCCAGCGCCGACTTCACGACCGTGTTTGCGTCTTACACGCCGAAATCCGGCCTGATCGCACAAGCCCCCTCGGCGCCGGCACCGCGCGACGCTTCGGTCGTGACGCTTTATGCCAACGCCGGCTTCGACGGCACGGCCCGCGTCGTTGCCGGCGACACGCCAAACGTCACGGCGTTGGGCTGGTCCGGCCAAACCGGAAGCCTCGCCGTCTCGGGCTTCGGCGAATGGCAAGTCTGCGAAGGCGTCAACTATGCCGGCAAATGCATGGCCATCGTCGGCGCGCACGCCGCCCCCGCCAACGGCACCCTGCGCATCGGCTCGCTCCGCCCGCTCGTTTCACAATCAAGCGTGCGCGGCACCGCAAGCCTCGTCTCGACGAACGCCGGCCGCCTCGTCGGCGAAGCGCTGAAAAACTTCAAAAACCGCTGAAGCTTCGCGCTATCAACCCCACAGGTTGGTAGCGCCCCGCTTACTGCCTCTTAAGCCGCGCCATCAGCGCAATCGCGTCTGCAATATCGTCATCGCGCGTGCGCCACGACGAAACGCTGAGCCGAAACGCCGGCCGCCCCTCCCACACCGTCGCTCCGAACCAAAGCTCGCCCGACGCCTGCGCCGCCTCGCGGATGGCAATCGTCTGCGCATCGTCGTCGCCACGCACCAAAACCTGATTGAGCACGACGCGGTTGAGCACGTTATATCCCGCCTCGCGCAAGCCTTGCGCCAGCAGCCGCGCTTGACGGCAATGGCGCTCGACCAACGCCGCCACACCCTCGCGCCCCAGCGTGCGCAACGCCGCCCAAATTGCCACGCCCCGCGCGCGGCGCGAAAACTCCAACATCAAATTCTTCTGCGCATCTTTCGACGCCGTCGCATAAACCGCATCCGAATTCATCGTCGCCGCCATCGCATCGCCGTCGCGGCAAATCGCCATCGCCCCGTCGTAAGGCGTGTTGAGCCATTTGTGACCGTCGCAGGTCCAACTATCCGCGCCCTCGACGCCGTGCGTCAGTGCCGCAAGCCCCGACGCGCGCGCCCACAATCCGAACGCGCCGTCGACATGCACCCATGCGCCCGCCGCCCGTGCCCGTTCGATCAACGGCACGAACGGATCGAATTCGCCCGTGTTCACCTCACCCGCCTGCAAACACAGGATCGTGCGCGCATCGAGCGCCGGCAAACGCTCGGCATCGATGCGTCCCTGCTCGTCGACCGGCGCCACGATCAAACGCTTCATGCCGAAACCCAAAACACGCAGCGCCTTCTTCACCGTGATATGCGCCGCCGCCGAAACGACGACGCGAATCTCCGGTGCGCCGCTCAAACCGTCATTGTCGAAGTCCCATCCCGCGCGCGCCAGCAACGCACGCCGCGCCGTCGCCAAACACGTCAGCCCACACGCCGTCGCGCTCGTGCCGAATCCGACCGCACTCTCGCGCGGCAGATCGAGCGCCTCCAGCACCCAACGCGCCGCCACCTTTTCGATCGTTGCCGCCACCGGCGAACCGTCGAACGACGATGCGCACTGATCCCATGCCACAGCCAGGCGCTCGGCCGCCGCCGCCGCTGGCAACGTCGCGCCTATCACAAAGCCGAAATAGCGCGGACCGTTCGACACCACGGTCGCCGGCGAGCCGATCTCGTCGAGCAGTGCCAAAGTCTGCGCATCCGAAAACCCCTCCGTTGGAAAGGACTCCTCGAAACGCCGCAACGCATTCAACGCCGCCGCATCGGGAAATACGCGCTGCGCCGCCGCGCCGCGCAAATAAGCAAGCCCGCGCGCATCCGCGTCGGCAATCAAAGAAAATTCATCCATCGCAAACTCTCCAACGCGCCACCGCTATAGCGAAAGCACCGCGCCGCAGCTATAGAACCGCTCGAACAAAAAGGAGACCTTTCATGCGCATCGCCATCATCGGCGCGGGTCAAGTCGGCGGCGCCTTGGCACAAGCCTGGGTGCGCGCCGGACACGACATCGTTCTCGGCACCCGCGACGCGAAAGCCGCCGATGTCATGGCGCTTGCCGCGAAACTCGGCCCCAAGACGACGTCGGCCTCACAGCCCGAAGCGGCAAAGGCCGGCGACGTGATCGTCCTCACCACACCGTGGAACGCTTCGGAAGCGGTCGCAACCTCGCTCGGCGATCTCGGCGGAAAAATTCTCATCGATTGCACCAACCCGCTCGGCATGAAGGACGGCGCGCTCGCCCTCGTGATCGGTCACACGGACTCCGGCGCCGAACGCATCGCCCGCGCCGCCCCGTCCGCGCGCGTCTACAAATCCTTCAACCAAACCGGCTTCGAGATCATGGGCAACACATCAGCCCTTCCCGAAAAACCCGTAATGTTCGTCGCCGGCGACGATGCCGCCGGAAAAGCAACCGTGCTCGAACTCACGCGCGCGCTGGGCTTCGACGCCATCGACGCCGGCCCGCTCAAGGCCGCACGCCTGCTCGAACCCCTGGCGCAACTTTGGATCAGCCTCGCCATGAAGGGCGATCTGGGTCGCAAATTCGCACTGCGCCTAGTACGTGCTTGACCCAGCGCCGCCATCGGCGATGTAATCGAAAATCCCCATTGCAATTGAAGGTGCACCCCATGGCCGAATGGACCCAACTCAAAGCCTCCGACGGACACACGTTCAAAGCCTGGCGCGCGGCGCCTGTGGGCAAGCCGAAAGGCGCCGTCGTCGTCGTCCAGGAAATCTTCGGCGTCAACCACCACATCCGCAACGTCGCCGAACGCTTTGCGCACGAAGGTTACCTCACGATTGCACCCGCGGTGTTCGACCGCTACGAACGCGACTTCGACGTCGGCTACGGCCCCGACGATATGACGAAGGCGTTTGCGATCTATCCCAAGATCAACCTGCCCAACGCCCTCCTCGACATCGAAGCCGCCCGCTTGGCCGTCGCCTCGGCGGGCAAGACCGGCGTCGTCGGCTATTGCATGGGCGGCACCGCGGCCTGGCTCTCCGCCACGCGCCTGAAGTTCGACGCGTCGGTTTGCTATTACGGCGGCGGCATAGACGGCTTCGCAAGCGAAAAACCGCACTGCCCCGTCATCATGCATTTCGGCTCGAAAGACGCGCACATCCCGATGGACAAAGTCGAAGCCATTAAAAAAGCGCAACCGAACGTGCCCGTCTACGTCTACGACGCCGACCACGGCTTCTCCTGCGACGAGCGCGCAAGTTTCGACAAAGCGGCCCACGAACTCGCCTGGACTCGCACGACAAAATTCTTCGCCGAAAAACTGCACGCCTAATCATCGCCAGCCAACGGTCACGCAAAAAAAATGGGCGCGCAGCGCCCAGGAAGGCAGGCAAACCTACGCCACGCAGAGGCGGGCTCCCCTTTCTTCGTCTTCGTCTCTTCGTTGCTTCGTGTGAATCTTCCTTCCTTGTGCTTTCATCGCGGGCCTGAATAGAAAATACGCTCAAGATCGACGCCGGACACCGCCCCCATGCCCACCTCGAACCGCCTGTCGCTGCTCGCCGCGGTTTTCCTGCTGGTGTTGTTGCCGTTCTTCTTCACACAGGTGGCGCTCGTCAGCCTGCAAAAGCTGCACCTCTCGCCCGACACGGCATTCAACTTGATGCTTGGCATCATCTTCGGCGGGCTCGTCAACATCCCGATCAAGCGCATCGTGCAGGTGCGCCCCGTCTGGTCGCATCCGCTCGCGGTATTCGGTTTGGACACGACACTTCCGCGCTGGCTAACTCACCGCCGCGAGACAATCATCGCCGTCAATGTCGGCGGCTGCCTCATCCCCGTCGGCATCGCGCTCTATCAATTGACGTTTCTGATCCCGCTCGGCAAGCCGGCGATTTCCGCCCTCGCCCTCGCCACGATAATCAACATCGTCGTTTGCTTCTTCGTCGCCAAGCCGGTCGCGGGCGTCGGCATCGTCATGCCGGGCTTCGTTGCGCCCCTCACCGCCGCTGCAAGCGCAATCCTTCTCGCCCCCGACTTTGCCCCGCCCGTCGCCTTCGTCGCCGGCGTCATCGGCCCCCTCGTCGGCGCGGATTTTCTACACATCGGCGCCTTCATCAGAACACCGGTCGCCGTGGCCAGCATCGGCGGCGCCGGCACGTTCGACGGCATCGTGCTGTCCGGCATTATCGCGGCGTTCCTGGCCTGAGATCGCGGCGCACATCCGCGCCACAGCCGAATCAAATTGCAGATCCCCAGACCTGCCGCCGCCAAGCCGCATGCTCTAGCCTCGTCTCACATTGATTCGGGGGAGACCGCCTTTGTCACATACGCGGCCCTGGTATTGGCCGGTACTCGGCCTCGCTGCGTTCTTGGCGATCCTGTTCGCAACCACCGCCGGCGCCCAAGACGGCGACGGCCGCCCGTCCGCGCGCGAAGAACAGCTGCTCACGGATTTTCTCATTCTCGCCGTCAAACCCGAAGGCGACGACCAAGACTATAAACTCGTCGAAATCGGCAAAGCAAAACTGGATGCCGCTACGCTCGATACCGTCATCAAGAAAAAGCCGCGCGACTTTCTGGGCTTAGGCTTGGGCCTGGGTGGAAGCGACGACGAGCGCAGCTACAACCCGGCCGCGGAGGCCGCGCAATGTCGCGCCGCCTGCGCCGCGAACAGCCAATGTCGCAGCTTCGCTTACGTGCCGCCGAACGCGCGCCAACAACTCGGCGTCTGTCACCTCAAAACGCTCGTCGATGCCACACTCGGCGCGATGACGCCCGTGCCGAACCCGGACGAAAAAACGCAAAGCCCGCGCGAACCCGATACCGGCTACACCAAGGACCCGCCGATCCGCGAAACCGCGCCCATCGAGATACCGCCCCGCGAAACGCAAGTCATCGAAACGCCAACCGTCGAAACCGCGCCCCCAAAGCCCGAACGTCCGCGGGCGGAAACTCCACCGCCGCCGCGCCTGCCGCCGATCACGGTCGAGCCGTTTCCGATGCCCCCGCGCATGATCGCCGAAGCCCCGCCGCGCAACATTTTTTCGCCGACCGCGAACATCGAACCGCCGCCGCCGCTACCGGTTAGAATCGACGAGCCGATCGTCGTCACAACTTCCGAAGAAGCGCCGGTGCGCCCGCGCAAACCCTTTCCCCTCTGGCTCGCCCTCGTCTCCATTGCCTTCATGTTGGGCGGCGCCACGCTCTATTCGCACTCCCATCGCAAGCGCCTGCGCACGCGCGTCTCGACCCGGTTGGTCTCGAACGGACTCGACCGCCACAGCCTCGGCGTTCAGACCTCGGCCCAACCCGACATCGGACTGCGTTTCGTCGTCCGCCAAAGCGCCGCCGTCGGCGCCCCCGGCACACGCATCGACCTCTTCCCTTCGGGAGCACTCGCATGAAAGCGCAAACGGACTCACTGGTGCAGTTCTTCGACTTCGAAAACGCAGCCGTGCGCAAAGACGGCCTCAGCGCCTTGGGCGGCACCGCCGCGATGCACGGCGTCCAAGCCCTGATGACCGCCGCACCTTTGCTGCTGCAAAACCACGCCTTGCAAAGCGCAACGGAGGCTCTGCAAGCAGCGCTCGACGTTCGCATCGTCGACATCCTCGCCGCCGCCTGGAACACGCGCCAAGAACTGCGCCAATATCTCGACCGCACGAAGTTTCCGGCCAATCAGATCATCGATCACATCATCGCCAAGCACGACGTACATTCGACGCACAAACCGCGCCTGCAAATCATGCTCGACCAATCGCCGGTCGGCCCGGAAATCGAATTCGAAGTCATCGTAGGCCTCACCGTCGAAGCCGCCGTCCTGCGCATCCAAGACGCCCGCATCATGGGCGCGCGCATGGGCAAGATCTTCGGCACCGGCACGATCAAATGCGAAGGCGCGACGTTATTCTCCCGCCCCACGAAAGCGGTAACCCTTCCGCTCACCGTCTCATTCGGCACCGGCCTCGCCATCGGCAAAGCCAACGACGCCGCGATCGCGGCTTAGGCCCCAACCTGTCATCCCGGAAGTTAGGCGCGTCCAACTGCAAAGCAGTTGGCGACCGCGCCTTACTATCCGGGACCCAGGAGTGATATCATCAGCCTACGGAGCAACACACCTGGGTCCCGGATGTAAGGCTCGCTCACCGTTGCGTTCCGCAACGGGCACACCTAACTCCGGGATGACAGTGATAGGTTGAACACCGCCTCCACCGCCTCACCCACTGCGAACAATCTCGCGTCCCCCAGATGCTCGCCCACAATCATCAACCCCGACGGCAGCTCACCCTCGCGCTGCATCGGCACGCTGAGCGCGCAGCGGTCGAGCAAATTGATCAGGCTCGTATTGCGCAGCGCCAACGCATTGGCAGTCGCAAACGCAGCCGCCGCCGACACATCCGCGATCCGCGGTGCCACAATCGGCACCGCCGGCATCAACATCGCATCGAACCCCGCACTTGCCGCCGCGCTCTCGCGGATCAGCGTCGCGCGAGCTGCGACGATGTCGCCGATATGCGCCGCCGCCGCGCGCCCGCGCTCCTCGATGCGCACCAGCACATTCGGATCGTACTGTGCGCGCTGTTGCAACAAACCGGCAGCGCTGTGATGGAGATACGCCTCCGCCCCGGCAAGCGGCCCGCGCGCGGTCAGTTCCGGCAGACGGGCAAACGCCGGCACGCTTATGTGTTCGATCTGCGCCCCGGCCAAAGCAAGCGCCCGCAACGCCCGCTCGAACGCGGCGGCGACCGTCGCATCGAGGTCGTCGACCACAAAATCCAACGGCACCGCAAACCGCAAACCTCGAACCGCCACCGCCTCATGACGCGGTGGCTTCACATCGGCAATGATCGCATCGACCAACCTGCAGCACGACACCGAATTCGCAATCGGCCCGATACTGTCCAGGCTGAGCGACAACGGATAAGCCCCCGCCCGCGTGATGCGCGATTGCGTCGGCTTGAACCCGACGAGCCCGCAAAACGCCGCCGGAATGCGCGTCGACCCGCCGGTATCGGTGCCAAGCCCCATCGCCGCCTGTCCGCGCGCAACCGAAACCGCCGCCCCCGAACTCGACCCGCCCGGCACGCGGCTCCCGTCGCGCGGATTGGCGCACACGGGATAATGCGGATTGAGCCCCAGCCCCGTAAACGCAAACTCGCTCATATGCGTTCGTCCGACGATCACGGCGCCCGCCTTGCGCAGTCGGGCAATCGTCGGCGCATCGGCACTCGCCGGCGCTGCTTCGCGCAAGATAATCGAACCCGCCGTTGTGGTTTCGCCCGCGACGTCGAACAAATCCTTGACCGAAATCGGAATCCCGGCGAGCGGCGACGCCACGACATTGCGCGCCCGTGCGGCAGCCGACGCATCGGCTTCCGCCCGCGCCCGCTCGGCCGCAACGAACGTAAACGCCGAACCGCCGCGCGCAATCGACTCGAGCGCAGCCTCAACCAAGGCACGGCTCGTTGTCTTGCCAGTGCTCAAATCGGCTGCAAGCGATGCGATGGTCCGCCCTTCGAGCATCACTTCTTCTCAAGCCACATCCAACGCGTCGGATGCTCCGCCAGCGGGTTCTCTTCCCAGCCCTTGACGTACGGCGCGACCAGACTGCGATTGACGCTGGTGTAGAGCGGAATCTGCGCCGCGTCGTTGAGCGCGATCTGATCGGCCTCGCGGAACAATGCCATACGTTTTTTCATGTCGACCGTGCGCGCGGCTTCCGCATGCTTGGCGTCGAATTTGGGGTTCGAATAGCCGCCGTAATTCTCTTCCGTCGAACTCGTCAGCAGCAGATACGTATAGAACTCCGGATCCGGCACCTGCAGCCACGACACCGTGCCCATTGTAAAGTCGCGCACGCGCAGGCGACCGTAATGCACCGGCGTATCTTCGGCGCGCAACTCGACCGCGATCCCCACGCTCTTGAGCATGTCGGCAATCGCAACCGCGACACGCTTTTGCGTCAGCCCCGCCACAATATCGAACTCGAACTTCAGCGGTCTGGCGGCGCTATACCCCGCCGCCGCCAAAAGCCGCGTGGCTTCTTCGCGCCGCTTTGCCATCGGCCACGCGGCGAAGTCCGGCGCGCCTTGCGTAAAGCCCGGCAGGCCGACCGGCATCAGGCTCGTGTTCGGCACTTCGCCGAGCCGCAAGATTTGCCCGGTCAAAACTTCGCGGTCGATGGCAAGCGACACCGCCCGCCGCACGCGCACATCGTTGAACGGCGGCTTCAAATGGTTCACGGCGAGATAGACGATGCGAAAATTCGTCGAGGTCAGCACCGAACCCTTGGGCAGAATTTGTTTCAGCCGCGCCGCGTCTTGCGGCGGGAAATCCATGTTGAGATCGAGCTCGCCCGCACGAAACCGCTTCACCGCCGCCGCCACGTCGTCGATCGGATAATAATTGACCGTATCGATCTTGACCTTCGCCGCCTCAAAGAAGCGCGGGTTCTTGACCAGCGTGACGTGATCGTGCGGCCGCCATTCCTTCAAAACATAAGGCCCGTTCGAAACCAGAATGCCGGGCTTGGTCCAGTCGGTTGGATGCTTCGCGATCACATGCCGGGGCACCGGCCACAACACGGGCTGCGTCAACAGCCACGACAACACCGGCGACGGCTCGCCCAGCTCCACCACGAACGTGCGCGCATCCGGCGCGCTGACCCCAAGCGCGCTCAACGGCAGCTTGCCCGCGTTCACCGCCGCCCCGTTCTTGATCTTATAGACCATGCCGGCCAGCGGACTACGCGTTTTGGGATCGAGCGCGCGGCGGAACGTGAAAACGAAATCCTCCGCCGTCAGCTTCACCCCGTCCGACCACACCAAGCCCTCGCGCAGCTTGAACGTCGTCGTGCGCCCGTCCGCGCTGACGGACCAACTCTCGGCGGCGCCGGGAATCGGCAACCCTTGCGGCGAAATCTGCATGAGCCCCATGAACAGATCGCTCATGATCTCGTACTCGCCGACCAACGTCTGCTGCGCCGGATCGAGTGTGCCCGGCTCCGCCAGATTGCCGCGATTGAGGATCGTCTCGGCCCTCGCCGCGGTAAGAGCCAATACCCCGGCAAATAGCGCAATCGCCGCGCGGCGCGGCATCACGGCGAGCCCGGCGGCCGACCGTCTTTGCCGCTGAAAGTCGGCTCCGGCAAAGGCCGCGGCGTGCGATCGCGCCCGCTGCCTTCGATCTCGTCGGCATCCACGATGCCGTCGCGATTGCGGTCCGCGCGATCGAACAGCGTGCGCCACTGCGTCGCGAACTCGGTGTAATCGATGCGCCCGTCCGCGTTCCAATCGAACACCGGCGACATGTTTCTCTCGCTGCGCAATTGTTCGTTGAGGGCGCGCGTTTCGGCGGTGTCGAGCACCCCGTCGGCATTGAGGTCGCTCTTCGCGTAATCCGCCTTAAGCCCGACCTCGAGCACAGGCTTTGTCAAATCGCCGTTCGTACTGAAACGCTTAAGCGCCTCCGCCTCGCGCACCCGCTTGGGCTTAGCCGCCTCCGCCGCCGTCTCGGCCGCCGAAAGCGGACCGTTATATTGGCGCTCTTTCGGCTTGCTGAACGGATTGAGGCTGCTGCACGCCGCCAACGACAGCACGGCAAACAGCAATCCCGCCGCAGTAACGGTACGATTCATCTCAAGCGCCCCCTTCGAACCGAAAGTCTCAAAGGGTGCAGTCTAATCAGGCCGCCGGGCGGACGCCACCGGCATCCGCCCGCTCTCTGTCCGAAATCCGCCCTTAGTGCAGCTGCTCCCCGTGCTGCGTCAGGTCGAGACCCTGGGATTCGTCTTCCTCCGAAACACGCAAGCCGATGATCGCCTGCACCACCATCAAAATGATGTACGTGACAAAGGCGCAATACACCGCAGCATAGAGGCAGGCGATCGCCTGCGTCGTCACCTGGCCGGGATTGCCGTCGATTAAGCCCTTGCCCAAGCCGTTGACCGCCGACACCGCGAACACGCCGGTCAGGATCGCCCCCAACGCACCGCCCACGCCGTGAATGCCGAACGCATCGAGCGAGTCGTCGTAGCCTGCAAGGCGCTTGAACCACACCGATGTCAGGTAGCAAACAACACCCGCCGCCAGCCCGATATAGATCGCGCCATCCGGCGCCACGAAGCCCGACGCCGGCGTGATCGCAACCAAGCCCGCGACGGCGCCCGAAAGCATGCCCACGACGCTGGGTTTCTTCGCGACGATCCATTCGACGAACATCCAAGCCAACGCCGCCGCCGCGGTCGCCACTTGAGTGTTCATCATGGCAACACCCGCCAAGTCGTTCGCCGCCACGGCCGAACCGGCATTGAAGCCGAACCAACCCACCCACAACAGCGACGCGCCGATCAGTGCGTAGAGCAGATTGTACGGCGAGAACTCTTCTTCGCCGTATCCCTTGCGCGGTCCCATCACGATCGCGCACACGAGACCGGCAACACCGGCGTTCAAGTGCACGACGGTACCGCCCGCGAAATCGAGCGTCCCCATGGCGCCGAGGAAACCGCCGCCCCACACCCAATGCGCAACCGGCGCATAAACGAGCAACAGCCACAACGT
>JAIOQG010000071.1 GCA_021413465.1 Alphaproteobacteria bacterium
CCTTCGGTCATGAGACGGCCCGCGCGATTGATCTCGAGCACGGTGCCGTCCGGCGCCAACAGGCCAATGGCTTCAAATGCGTGTTCGAAGATGGCGCGGAAGCGGCGTTCGCTTTCCCGCAGTTTGTCTTCTTGTTGCTTGCGCAAAGTGATGTCGCGCATGTGCGCGGTGTAGGTCAATGCGCTGCCGACCGTCACCTTCGTGATGGCGATTTCCATCGGAAATTCTTCGCCGTTTTTGCGAAGACCCACGACGTGGCCGCGCTCATTCATTTGGCGCGAGGCCTGTTTGCCGGCACCAAAGCGCGTGACCTCTTCACGATGTCGATAGCGGTATCGTTCGGGAATGAGCGTGGTCAGAGGACGGCCGACCACTTCCTCGGCGCGGTAACCGAACATTTTCTCTGCCTTTAGATTGAAAAAAGCGATCGTTTGCGCGCCATCTGTCGATACGATGCCGTCCTCGGCGACCTGCAGGATGCGCGACGCTTTGAGGTGCGCCTCTTTGAACGACGCTTGCTCCAGACGCCGCGCCGTGTTGTCTCGAAACGTGATGAGATAGTGCCGTGCGCCACCGATTTTGCGCTCGACGACGCGCACATCCACCGGCATCTGCTTGCCCACCTTGGTCTGGGCAATGAGGTCGAGAAAGCGCGATTGCGTTTCGTCAGGTTCGTGGGCCCACCGTTCGAGCCATTTCATCGTGTCGGCGCGCCGGTCGGGCTGAGCGGGCACGAGCATGGCGATGTTGCGGCCCATAACTTCGGCTTGCTTGTAACCCAAGAGCTTTTCGGAGGCGGGGTTGAAATAAGTTATGGTTCCATCAGGTGCCGCAACGATGATCGCTTCGGGCACGCCTTCGACGAGTGCCTGATAGAAGGCGTCCTGCATTTCCGTTCGATCGCGTGTCAGGTTCGACATCGGTGCTCTTCCCAAAAATGAACCGAGCGCCCGCAGGGGACAGTTGCGGGCGCTGGGGTCCAGTCGAAACTGCTATTCTGCGGCAGCTTCGAGGCTCGGTGCGCCGCCTTCCATTTTGTGAAGGATGCGCATGTCTTCCGAAATGTGAATGCCGGCCTCTTCGTATTTCTTGCGCACGCGCGGGGTGATCAAGCCGACGCGGGCGATGGCCGGCAACATCAGGTCGTCCATCGAGTGGACTTGCCCGGGCGGCAGTTCGCTCATGACGCCCAAGTCTGCCGCTTCCTGCAAGCCTTTGAAGAAGTCGTCCGGATCGATCTCGGAATTCTTCAGAACTTCCATGAAGCCGGGATCGGCGCGACTGGCTAATGTTTGTGCGCCGCCGACCTGCGTGCCCTTGACGATCAGGTTGATTGCATTGAAGGCGAAGTCGGCGAGTTCCTCTCGCGAGGCTTCGTCGAGTTTTTTGATAACCGGCCCTAGGTACACGTGCCCGAACGACACATGGCGCGACTCGTCGCGCATGACATTGAAGGTGAGCGCCTTCAACAGCGGGCAGTTGGTCGCATGATACATATTGTTGAAGGCGCCGAGCGCGAGTCCTTCGACGATCATGTTCATCCCGATCATGACCTTTTCGTAACGATCGGATTTCAATGTCGCGTCGATCAGCATTTTTAGCCAGGGCGTCATCGGGTATACCATGGCAATCTTGTCGCAATATTTCGCGTAGACTTCGACGTGGCGGGCTTCGTCCATCGTCTGCGTTGCGGCGTAGAGTTTGGCCGTCGTGTCCGGCACTGAGTGCGTGACGCAGGCCGCCGTCATCAGCGCACCTTGCTCGCCGTGGAGAAACTGCGAGAGCAGTTGCGCTGTTGAATGTGCGGTAAACGTCTCGCGTTGCGACTTCGACAGCTTCGAGAAGAACGGCATTTTGTGGTAGATGGACGAACGATCCGCGATTAGCGGGTTCGACGGATCGACCTTGGTATCCCACGGCAGCAGCTCGTCGGAATCCCACTGATTTTGTTTCGCGCGCTTGTAGAGGTCTTCGACTTTGCCCTTGCCGAAGAGATAGTCGAACGACCAGGCGATATCCATCGGGTTACGATAGAGATCGTCCGGCGTCATGGTCACTTGCCATTTGCCTTTTGTCACGACGGTGCTGGCTGCTTGTGCGGACATGTTGACCTCCCAGTTTTGAAAAACCGTTGATGGCTTCGGCACGAAGAATGACGCACGCGTCATGCTGGGTTTTTGACTCAGATCAAAAGCGATTGGTAAATTTTCGTGAATGCGAGTTAGTCCGAACTGAGTTCAGTATTGGCGTGTCGGGGTGCGGACGACGAGACCTTCAAGCGCCGGTGACACCTTGATTTGACACGACAGGCGACTGTTGTTTTTCACGTCGAAGGCGAAATCGAGCATGTCGCGTTCCAGCTCGTTCATCGGCGTCAATTTTTCCGCCCAGCCGTTTTCAACATAGACGTGACAGGTCGCACAGGCACACGCACCGCCGCAGTCGCCGTCGATGCCCGGGATGGTATAGCGAACCGCACCCTCCATGACCGACAAGCCGTCGGGCACGTCGACAACGTGCTCGGTGCCGTCATGCTCAATATAGGTGACCTTGCTCATTGGACCCTTGTGACCCACAGGGCAAGGGTTGCTCATTGACTTGGGTCAATGGCGGCGCAACTCGTTTGCGCCGACTAGACTGGCCGCACAGCATGCTGTGTGGCATCTGAGGCGCAAAGAACCGGTTCTTTAGTCCTTGCCTGCAGTCCGACCGACGACAGCATCACGAAACCCCAAGACGGGATCACCATCAGGAGCCGCAGCGCAGAAGGCATGAAGTTGGCGGATGCCGACTGGGAGTTTGGAGAATGGCCACCGTTTTATACAAAGAATTGCGGCCACGTACGGGCCTGCGCGGCGGCCCTACGCACTCAGAGCAGGGTGCGTACGAATGGCTGGTTGGGGAACTAGGATTCGAACCTAGACAGGCAGAGTCAGAGTCTGCAGTCCTACCGTTAGACGATTCCCCAATGGCGGGGCGCCTTATTAACCCCAAGCGAATGCGGGGGCAAGGTCTTCGCTCGCCGGGGCGGGTTCCTTAGCGCTAGAGTACCCGCGAACTTTTGGGAGCCGCTAGATTCGACATGACCGTGCGTCCGGAATCGTTCGATTTCTTGTCCAATCTTGACACGTTGTGGGCGGTTTTCGCCGGCGCCGTGCTGGCCACTGCCGGCGGGTTCATCGCGACCCAGATCGAGCATCGCGTCGATTCCAAGCGCCGGGAGCGGCAGGCCGCCCTGTTCTTCGGCGAGATCATGGCGCTCTTAGGGGTCACGGTCGGCTCGGCGACGCGGGCGCGCGGGATCGGCGATCCGTTCGGACCGGTAACGATGCGGCTGTTGCGGATGATCCGGCGCGAGCTCGACGTTTATGATCGCAACCGAGAGCGTCTGTTCGAATTGAGGGACCCCGCCTTGCGCGCGCGCATTCATGTCACGCTCCTGCGTACAATGATGGGCGTCGAAGGCGCTCTGGAGTCTGCCGCCGAAGTCCACCAGATCGATGCGGAACTCAAGATCAACCCCACCATGCCCCTGCCCCAGCGCGAGCATCTTCAGTCGCGCATGGCCGATCAATGCAGGCTGCGCGACGGCGGTTTCGATTTTTTGATCGAAGCTTCCGAGCAGGCGGGGAAGCTGACCAAGGAGCTTGAGCCGGTGGCGCGGGTGGATTTCCAAACTTTGGTGCGGGCCACGCGAGAGGCTTAGCGCTTAGCGCTGCGTCCATTGGTAATGCCACGTTCGCAGACCCGAGCTTGGGTTCACGCCGGCGGCGCGACGCCGGAAGCCGTGCTTTTCATAAAAGCGGATGGCGCGGGGGTTCTCTTGGTTGACTTCAAGGCGCAAGGTTCCCGGTGCGCGAGACATTGCATCTTCCAATAGCGTGCTGGCGGCCGGCGTTCCCCAGTGAGTGGGCGCGACGGCGAGCTGATCGATGTGGCCGCCCTTGGCGTCGAGAGTATAGAACCCCGCCATTTCACCGCTAGCTACGTCGAAGGCGCAGGCGACAACCGCGCCCCGGTCGCGCAAACCGATCAAATGATCGACGAACCAAGCGCGGCGCGCCTCAAAATCAATCGACGGCATTGCGGCGGTCCAGGATGCGACCCAGAGGTCAGCAAGCTCCGCCAAGTGAGCAGGGGTAAATCCTTGCAGTGCGTAGTTCAAAGTGGCTGGATCACCGCGCCAAGAACTTGGACCGCGAGCGCACGGGTTGCACCTGCGTGGGAACGGGTGCCGGCGGAGCCACCGTCACAGGTGCGGGCTCGCTCGAGACCGGCTCGTCTTCCACGTATTCGCCGCGGCGCGGTTCGTCGGAATATTCTTCGTGGCGAAGTGGGCCGGCCTCTTCGGCAGGGCGCGTCAGCGGATTTGATGCCTCGGACGCCGCTTGATCTGCGGCGGCGCGTTGGGCGGACGCGATTTCTTCGCGATGTTGGCGCAAGAACGGCGCTGTGTCTTTCAAGTGGTCGTACAGGCCGAACGTCAAGCGCTTGGCACGCGCGACGAGGTGGCCATAGTCGTATGACGTAATGCGCACATTGCGGTATCGGCCCTCGACGCGCGGATTGCCATCAAGTTCGTCAACCGCGCCACCCACGACATATACGTCGACCGGATCGCGCTCGCGGATGGTGCCGCCGCGGATGAGTTCGCGCACGTTGTTCCAGGCCTGCAGTTGTTGGTCGGCGCCGACCGTCACGCGCGCGCTTTTCAGTTCGACGACGAGCGTCGGCTCACCCTCCCGCCCTTGCTGCGATTGAAAGAGACCGGTGCCCGAAATGGACTTTGCAACGGCGCCGAAGCGCGGGTCGACCGCATAGCGACTTTCGTCAACCACGAATTCGGGTTCGAACGTCCACATCGCGCGCCCTAGCATCACGGAAGGGTCGTGTTCGACATTGGCGTGAGGGTCGGCCCAAATCATTTCCATTTCGGCAATCGACGCGAGGCGTTCTTTGAGGCTGTCGAGTGCAGCGGCTATGCCGGGCGCGCCCCAGTCGGCCATCGCTTGCTGCAACAGCGCCGCGCTTTGCGGAGTTGCACCGAGCAACTGCGCGCCTGCTTCCGCCGGCGGCTTCGTTCCCAGGCGGAGCCATTCCAACAACACGCCGTTCTGCGCGAGCTGGCCGATGAGTGTGTTGACCTCGCGGCGGTCGGTCTCGGTGAGGGCCGGTATCGGCTCGGCACTGGGTCTTGACCCGAGTGCCAATTTCAATCCGCGGTTGTCTTGGGTGAGGCGATCGAAACGCAACTTGATGTACGCGCGACGGCGCTCATCGATCCAAAGTACGGCCAAAGCGGCCGTCAGGGGCGCAGCAACGCCCAAAACGAACAGAATCAGCGATCCCATCTGACTGGGCCCCCCGGCGCCAACGCTTACTTACGATCCCCACCAAACTCACTCTATAGCAGATTAACCACCGGGGACAGCAACCTCAAATTGTTCATCCTTAAGGGGTGCCGGAGGGGCGGGATACTGAGGCGAAACGCCCCCTCTGTTCCGCCGCGGATCGGCACACCCGGCCCCAGCCGATCGATCTAGCGGCAACTTTGGGAGAGGCCGGAAAGTATTTTTCTCACCACAGTCACTGGTTCGTGAAAGCTCTCTCTGCAAATTAACGGGTGTGTGCGCCGGACATCATGCTTGTTTCAGTGCACGGACGGTTCGCGAGGGGGGCTTCGCGAAGGGGGGACTATGCGGAATCGTGCAGGACAATTGCGCGTGCTTTGGGGCACGAATGCGGCGTTTGCTTTCGCCCTTTCGCTTGGCGTGGCGGCGGCCGATAGCGCGCCCCAAGCGGCAGATGCAGGCGTATCGCATCCCGCGCGCGATTTCTCGACCTATCAGCCCACTGCCAAAGCCACGCGGATCGACACTGCCCAAGCGCCGAAACTCGACGGCGACATCTCCGATGAAGTTTGGGCGAACGCTCCGGCGATCGACGAGTTTTATCAGCTTGAACCCAGCGAGGGAAAACCGGCCAGCGAGCGGACGGTGGTTCGCATCCTTTACGACGAGAACAGCATTTACTTTGCGATTCATGCCTTCGACCGCGAGCCCAACCTGATCAAGGCGTCGGTCAAGGCGCGCGACGGCAATCTGTCGAAAGACGACCTCGTGCGCATTTATCTCGATCCCTATAAATCGCGGCGCGACGGTTATGTGTTCGAGGTCAATGCGCTTGG
The DNA here is from genome assembly GCA_021413465.1 of Alphaproteobacteria bacterium. Taxonomy (GTDB): domain Bacteria; phylum Pseudomonadota; class Alphaproteobacteria; order Micropepsales; family Micropepsaceae; genus SZUA-430. The sequence goes on from JAIOQG010000071.1 coordinate 6,188, forward strand.
CGCTCGTGCAGACTCTCTGGCAGAGAACAACAGCAATTTTCTGCCCGAGTGGAACACAATTTGGCATGCGCACGGACGCATCGTTGCCGATGGCTGGACGGCGGAGGTGGCAATCCCGTTCCGAAGTATTTCTTACGACGCCGCGAACGCGGATTGGGGCTTCGATATTTTCCGCTTGATCCGGCGCAAGGGCGAACGCATTCGTTGGTCGCAGATTACGAACCAGCTTCCCTCGGTGGATATTTCGCGATCGGGCACGCTCACCGGGATAACGGGGACGGCGCAAGGGTTGGGCATCGATGTACAGATGTTCGGCAGTCTGCGCTTCAAGCACGAATGGGAAGCGCCGCGCGACGACGACTTCAAATTGGAGCCGTCGGGCAATCTTTATTACAAAATTACGCCGGCATTGACCGGGACGCTGACGTTCAACACCGACTTCTCCGACACGCCGCTCGACGATCGCAAGGTCAACACGTCGCGCTTCGGCTTGTTCTTTCCCGAGACGCGCGACTTCTTTCTGCAAGACGCCTCCGTGTTCGAGTTCGGCGGCAACAATTTGAGCGATAGCGTCAATGGCCGGCCGTTCTTTTCGCGCAATATCGGTCTTGTCGATGGCGCGCCTGTCGACATTGTGGCGGGCGGAAAACTGTCCGGGCAGATCGGCGATCTCGGCGTCGGGGGGCTCATGGTCTCGACGGGCGGAACAGGAACAACCGACGGGCAAATTCTGTCGGCAGCACGCATCACACAGTCCGTTTTTGGCGAGTCGGAGCTTGGCGTCGTGCTCACGAACGGTGACCCGACGGGTTTAACTAAAAATACGGTTGCCGGCGGCGATTTCCAATATCGCAATTCCAGTTGGTTCGACGGCGACACGCTCAAGGCCGACTTCTTCTATGAACGCAGCTTCTCGGACGTTTATGGCGACGACGACGCGTTCGGCGTGCACGTGTCTTATCCGAACGAGCCGTTCAGCACGCGCTTTCAGTTCAAGGAAGTGGGCGAGAATTTTTACCCGGCGCTTGGCTTCGTCAATCGCAGCGCGATCAGGCTGTATGATGGGAACTTCGTCTATAATTACCGTCCGAACGACGATTCAGGCATTCGTTGGTACGAGACCGGGACTTGGTACAATTTCGTGACCGATCTGGACGGCGTTCTGGAGTCGCGGGAAAACGGCTGGTGGGCCGGGTTCATGACGCAAGAAACGGACAATGCGTTCATCAATATCTGGAACGACTACGAGAACGTGACGGAGGCGTTTACGCTGCCGCGAAACGTGTTGGTGCCCGTGGGTCACTACACGTGGAGTGCGGCGAGCTTGCATGCGGAGAGCTCGATCGGACGTCCGGTTTCGGCGACAGTCGAAATCGAATGCTGCAAGTTTTACAATGGCGATCTTTTGCGCACGTATGTGAACGTTGCCTGGCGGCCGGATTCGACATGGGATATCGGCGCGACGCATCAATTCTATAACATTACGCTGCCGACCGGCGACGTCGAGATTCAGATCTACGCTTTGAATCTGACTTTGAACTTTACACCCGATATGCAGCTGAGCACGCAGGCGCAGTACGACAATATCTCCCGCGGGTTTGGGCTTTCGTCGAGGTACCGGTGGGAGTTTTCGCCGGGGTCGGAGTTCTTCGTGGCGTTGGGCGAAAGCGGCGAATTGCTCAACGGCGCGCATTATCGCTCGAGCACGACACAGGCGTCCGTGCGCATCGGCCATTTGATGCGGTTCTAGACAAACGAAAGGGCTCTCCGACTTGCGCCGGAAAGCCCTTTCAAATGCGTTTGCGTTACCAGCGCGTTCTGAAGCCGGCCGACAGCGTGTGGGTCGTTACGTCTTCGCTCAGGCCGGCGTCGTAATCGAAAAATAACGATGTGGCCTCGGACAGTGGGGCGGTGAGACCCGTACCGAGAATGATCGTATCGCGCGAGTATTCTTCGCCGGTGACCAGCTGCGGCGCGAAGGGGCCGCCTTGAGCGTCGGCGAGGAACGACGACTGGTCGTCCATGAACTCGTGCGACCAGATGATCCGCGCCTCAGGAACAAGCTTGCGACCAGAGTCCATCTGAATGGGATAAGCGAAGCGAGCGCCCAGCATACCCTTCAACGAGTCGAACTCGGAGCCAAAGACGTCAAGCTTTGTGACCGCCGGTCCCGTTTCGCTGTAGCCGTCGGTTTCGAGGTGAGCGTAGCTGACCGCGACCAGGGGCTGGATCCGGACGCCTTGCTCGGTTTCGAAAATCTTGCCGCCCTCGACGTAACCGGAAATCGTCGTGCCGTTGTATTTGCCGTTGGCGACGTCCGCACCGACGAAACGATTCACGTCGATGTCGTGCCAGATGAAGCTGGCGTTGGCGTTTAGATAAAGGCGCGTGTCGCCGTAAGACATGTAGGCGCCGAGTTCGAAGCTGTCGACCTGTGCGTTGTCGGGCCGGCCGTCGAAGTCGATGTCTTGCGTCGTGAATTGCGCCGCGGCACCCGCGAGCAGGATCGGCGTGAAGACGTGATCGATACCGGCGATGGCGCCGGCGAGTTGGAAGTCCGTGCCGGCGACGCCGATGTCGCCGTCAGTCTCGCCGATAACGCCGACCAAGCGTCCCCAGGCCGCCGTTTCGCCGACACGGCGTACGCCGGTGCGCAACCAGGCAAACGGATCGTCACCCGGCGTCGCGTCGTTCATAACCGATGTGGCGCCAGGTTCGTTGGCGGCAAAGCGGTTGAAGCACCAACCGCCACCCGCCAGGCCGCACGAGCCCGAACCGATGCCGTTCGAACGATCGTTGACCATCGACTTCCACGGGCCAGCCGTTTCGATGACGATGCCGCTCAAGCCGCCGAGATGCGCCAACGACGTACGCGCCACGGTCAAGTCGACGGTGTTGCCGTCGATGACGTGGCTCAACTGGAAGATCGACGAATTGCTGAAGAGTTCGACGTTGGTGAAATCGCCGGAGATGCCACCGGTCGCATCGATGACATCATTGTAGATGATTTCATCATAGAGTGTGGACGCGAACGAACTTGGATCGAGATAGGCCGAAATCGAACCGTTCAATGTCGCCACGCCGTCGACGAAAATTTGGCCATAATCGACGCCTGGTGTTGCAATCGCGGTCGATTGCACCGATAGCGATGGGCTTGCCAGTGCGGAAGGCGATGATCCCGGCGCTTGCAAGAAATAGGCGAGCGTACCGTCGGCCGACTGCGTGTAGGTGCCGACGTTCAGTTCGGTCTGCTTGTCGATGTAGAGCGTGCCGCCAGCGTTGACGTTCAGCGCGTCGACATTGTCGGACGTGTATCCGGTTCCATTCGGGTCACCCACGAATTCGGCACCCATAACGGCGGTGCCGCCCGAATTAATGTTGAAGGCCGCGAGATCGCTGAGGCCGGAGAGACCTTCGGCGCCGTCGTCGAGGAAATACTGGGTGCCGTTGCGAACGATGACGAAGTCGTCGTTGATCGGCCCGCCCTCGCCGCCGAATGAATCAGGATCGCCTACGATGCTGCCGACGATACCGCCATCTTCGCCGATGAACGAATGCGAGGCTTTGCCGTTGAACACGATGTCGTTTAGCGCGACGTTGCCGAGAATTAGCCCGCCGTCAGTATTGATGAAGGTCGCGTCGCTGGCGATGTCGAGCAGAACGGCGGTGTTGCCGTCGTTCACCTGAATCGTCCCGGTGTTGACGATGCTGCCAGTCAAGTTTCCGATTTCAAGATGCAGCGCGTTCGAACTCGCGCTCAGCGTTCCGTAGTTGTTGTTGATAATGTTGCCGATGTGCGTCCCGGTAACGATGTGCAAGCCGGTGTCGACGCCCAAGCCTTCGATGAGGCCGTCGTTGATAATGTCACCGTCAAACGTG
>JAIOQG010000389.1 GCA_021413465.1 Alphaproteobacteria bacterium
TTTACACCCGAAGGATTTGGAAGCTCGATCGCATGGGAAGCGCATATAGGCGGGTTTTTGTCCGGGCTGTTCCTGTTCCCGCTTTTCGATCGGCAGCGCAGTTGGATCAGCTAAGGGTTGCGGCGGCTTGATAGAGGCAGGAAGACACACCATCTGACTCTGTTGAGCTGCGCTTGCCCCTGAGCGCACTGTCAAGGAGGGCAATATGAGCCAACCCGATGCTTCTTACACCGGGCCGGAAGACGCGCCGCAACCGTTACCGGTCATTCGCGCACCGTTTCCTTGGGAGCGCTTCTTGTTCTCAATCGCGTTTGCGATCGCAGGATGGTTTGCCTTTTGGGCGACAATTATTCTTGCGGTATTCATGTGGGTTATGATCGCGATCAGCCGAGAGCCGCATCCGGATCTGAAAAACATCGTCAACATTGTTGCTCGTTATGTTTGGCATTGCATGGCTTATGTCGTGCTGTTGCGCGATGACAAACCGTTTCCGTTCGGACCGCTGCCGAAGGGCGACGAGAAGGTTTGAGTTGGCGGGCGGCGCGTACTGCGCGCCGCCCTATCGTCAGAGAATTCCTTCGACGTAGATTACACCCTCTTTTCGGCGGATGGCTTTGATCGCGCCGCGGCCTTGCGCGTCGACGGCGATGTCGACGCTGAGGTCGCCCTTGCGGGCTTCGTCTTCGATGGCCCGGCCGGTGCCTTGAGGCACGAAGTAGCTTTCGATGCCAAACGTGACTTGAATGGATTGCGGTGCGGTGCCCCCTGATGCGCCATCAACCCATTGAACGCTTCCGCGCAATGCGACGCCGCCCTGGATCCTAAAGGGGCGATCGCGGTTGATGGCGACGGCCTTCCACGTTTCGGCCTCGCGCACCAGGGTGACGAACACCGTGTCTCCGGAGTTCATCGTGTCGTCGCCATCAAGTTTGGAAAGGTCGAGGCGCGAAATGTCGTAGTTGAGGATGACGTACTCGCCGCGGAAAATGTCGTTTGGATCGATCGGCACGACTTTGAGCGTTACGACCTGCGCCGAGTTCAGCACGGCTTGGCGATCGAAAATCATATAGACGAGCGCCGCGGTCTGAAGCGCCACAAGGATGAGGATGCGGATGACGGTCATGACACCGCTCCCGTCGTTGCCGTGGGTTTCGCGGCGGCGATGAGGCGCCGCCGGATGCCCTCAAGGCCCAAGCTCAAGGCGATCAAGACAATCCCGCCGACCGTGAAGAAGATAGCTTGATCCATCAAACCCGCGAACATTTCGAAGTAGGTGTAGAGAAACCAAACACCGAAGGCGAGCGTGGACAGGTTGATCACGAAGCGGTCGTCGAAGCGCACGCCGCGCCCGAGGCTCCACAAGATGATGATCAACGATCCGACGCGATAGGGCAGGTCAAGCCGGCCGCCGTCGGCACCTACCGCAAAGACGTAAGCCATCGCCGTCAAACAAACGAATGCCGTTGCGAGTGCGTCAATGCCCGAGAAGACTTTGCGCCGTATGCCCCAAGCGACGGCCGCGAGTGCGGCAAGGCTGAAGATCGTCGCGAATCCGAACCAAACAAGACTTGGCGATTGGGCATCCATGTCCGTGTGGTGCAGCAGCGCGTAGGCCACCAAGAAGAAGAAAAACGCGTAATGTCCGACCGTCAATGCGATGCCGTTGGCGTCGCGTTCGACGAGTTGGGAGACCGACCACAGGGCCAATGGCGCGAAGACGTAGATGGTCAGAATTTCCGCATCGCCCCAGCCGAGAAGACGCGAAAGGCTCTCGAAATTGATCGCAAGCCAAAAGATTAGCGTCAGAGCCGATAGGTGAACGCCGGGCCGCCAGTTCTGGACTCCCGCTATCGCCGCGCACGCAAGCCAATAAAGTAGGAACGGGACGTGGAGCACATGGTTGTAGTCTTGCGTTTCCAGCCAAGTCCAATAACCGCCAAGAAGCAGCGCGCCGGCGAGTGCGGCCCGGGACGGAACTAGGGCCGCTGCCGCGACAGCGCCGAGGCCCCACAGCAGAATGCCGTCGGGAAAGTGGGAGTTGATGTTGTAGGTCTGGGCCACGAACATGATGTTCGTGCCGAACAAGATGACGCCAAGCAGCACGAAGGCTTGTCCGATGGCCTCGCGGCGGCTTGCCATGAACCAGATGGCGACCGCGTATGCCGTCCACATGCTGCCGAAGAGAACAACCAGGCGCGTGAGCTTTTCCATAGCCGACCAGTTCGCGGCTACGAACGACATCACTCCGGCGCCAATGAGGATGACGCCAAACACGGCGAAGATGACGTCGAGCCGCCGTGCGGAGGAACCCGTGCCGATGCTTTCCAAAATGGCGTCGCGGCTTTCTTCGGGAACGAGACCCTTGGAAATCCAAGTTTCGAGATCCTGCTTTACCTGTCGAACGTAGAATGGCGGGCGCATCGATTTTCCCTATTTGTCCGAAGAAGATTTCACCGAAGTGTGCCGATTTTGGGGCTGACCGGCGCGTGCCATGACCGCCGCGAAAAAGCCGTCGGTGCGGTGGCGCGCGGGCGAGAGGCGCAGAACGCTTTCGTTGCCGAAGGGCCAACCCCGCTTCGTGGCCGCGCCCCAGATTTCGCGGGCGTCGACGAGCGAGAATTCGGGATTTTGTTTCAGGAATTTTTCCACGCGTTGATCGTTTTCGCGCGGCAGGAGCGAGCACGTGGCGTAGATCAGGCGGCCGCCGGGTTTAACCAGTTTTGCGGCACGGGCCAAGATTGCGTCTTGGAGCGCGGTTAGCTCATCGATGTTGGCGGCTTGGGTCGACCAGCGGGAATCCGGATTTCGGCGCCACGACCCCGTACCCGAGCACGGCGCGTCGACGAGGACGCGATCGAAGCGGCCGTATTGCTTTTTCATCCATTTGTCGTCTTCGGCCGGCAGCAGTTTTCGTTCGGCATTTTCCACGCCGGCACGGTTGAGGCGTTGCTTAGCGCGGGTCATGCGGACCGTACTAATGTCGCAGGCGACGAGGTGGCCTTTGTTGTCCATCATTGCGGCGAGGGCGAGTGTCTTACCGCCGGTGCCGGCGCAGAAATCGATCACTTGCATGCCGGGACGCGCGTCGCAGAGAAGGGCCGCGAGTTGCGAGCCTTCGTCTTGGAATTCAAATAGACCGGCGCGGAATGAGGCGGTCGAGGACATGTGTTCGCCGTCCTGGGTGCGTAGACCCCAGGGGCTGAATGGCATCTTGTCCGCAAACACGCGTTCGCTCCTTAAGCGCTTTCGCACATCGTCGATCGAGCCTTTGAGCAGATTGACGCGGATATCCGTCGAGACGGGTTCGAGCGTTGCTTGCATTTCACGTTCGAAATCTTCTCCCAAAGCTTCGCGCAAGTGCGGCTCGAAAGCGGGGGGGCACTCGACGCGGGCGGCGAGGGGGATTTGCGGATCGTACAGCTTTCGCGCCGCGATCTGCTGTTGAAGCGCTCGGTCGCTGTCGGAGTAGCGCCCGCCCTTTGGGGGAACCCGGGATTCGAATGCCGACCAGGCCAGGAATAGATGATGGGGGCTGACGCGCGATTTCTCCTGCAGCAAGTGCCAGGAGAGGCGCATGCGATGACGATTGATGGCGTAGAGGTCCCGCACAACCTGACGACGTCCGCTGGGATCAAGGGACGTTGCGTCTTTCAGGGCCCGGTTCAGCGCGAGATCAAGCGATGTGCCCTGCTCCTGCAGCGTTAGGGCCGCAAGAATGGCTTGGGAGATCTGCGGCGAAGTTGCAGCCTTTGGCTTTGGGCCGGCCGGTTCCTGGGGAAGCTTCGCATTTTGCCGAGGTTTTTGGGGTTTAGGCCTGGCGATCATGACGTGGTAGTTTGCAAGCTCGGGCCTCCAGCATTACATAGCCGCTTCGCGCTCGCGCTTTCGCGGACGGGCAGGCCGGCACTTTACATCGGATTCAACGCCACATCATGGGTAACAAACTTCTCAAGGAAGCCGCGGTCAATCACAGTTTGACCTCGAAGCGCGGCGTCTTGGAACGGCTATTTACGTTGATGTTTCAAGGGTTTGTCTACAACCAAATCTGGGAAGACCCGACGGTAGATATGGCGGCATTGCGCATCACGCCGTCAAGCCGGATCATTACGATCGCCTCCGGCGGTTGCAATGTGATGAACTATTTGGCCGCGAATCCGGCCCGGGTGATCGCGGTTGATTTGAACCCGAACCATATCGCCCTGACGCGGCTGAAGCTCGCGGCCTTGAGCCATTTGCCGAACTACGAGGACTTTTTTCAATTCTTCGGCTACGCCAATACCAAAGATAACCGTGCGAAATACGACACGTTTCTCGTCGACCGGTTGGACGAGACCACCCGCAAGTATTGGGAAAAATCGATCCCGCTGCGCGGACGGCGGATCAACATGTTCGCGCGTGATCTGTATCGTTACGGTTTGCTGGGGCGCTTTTTAGGTGTGCTGCAGACCGTCGCCCGGTTCCACGGTAAGCGTTTGAACGACATGCTGACGGCGCGCACGCCGGAAGAGCAGCGCGCGATCTTCAATCGCACGATTGCGCCCTTGTTCGATTCGGCTTTTGTGAAGGCGCTGTCGAAGTTGCCGGTGTCGTTCTATGCCCTGGGCATTCCTCCCGCACAATACGATGAACTGAACAAAGCATCCGGCGGCGATCCGGCGGGATTGATCCGGCGCCGTATCGAAAAGCTCGCCTGCGACTTTCCGATCTCGGAGAATTATTTTGCGTGGCAGGCATTCGGCCGACGCTACGACACCGAAGATCGCGGTGCCGTTCCGGCCTATCTGCAAGAAGAAACCTACAACATCATTCGTCAGCGCACGGATCGCGTCGAGACGCATTTGGCGTCGATGACGGATTTCTTGGCGGAGCAGCCCGTGCAATGTCTCGATTGCTATGTGTTGCTCGATGCGCAGGACTGGATGAACGAAGAGCAAATCACCGCGCTGTGGCGCCAGATTACGCGCACGGCCGCACCCGGTGCGCGCGTGATTTTCCGGACTGCCGGGCCGGATTCGCCGCTTGAGAAAAAGCTGCCGGCCGACGTGATCGCGCATTGGCAATACGATGCCGTCAACGCTCAGGCCTATTTCGACGCCGATCGTTCTTCCATCTATGGCGGCTTCCACGTCTATGCTTTGAAGGGTGTCTGATGACGACCGATGCTCGCGTGGCGATGGATCAGATGTATCGCCATCAGCGGTACTTCTACGATCTGACCCGAAAATATTATCTGTTCGGCCGCGACAAGTTGATCGAAGAATTGCCGGTCGGCGGCACTGACCTTATCTGCGAGGTGGGATGCGGTACGGCGCGCAATCTCGTGCTGCTCGGCAACAAGCATCCGCAGGCGAAGTTGTTCGGCGTTGATGCGTCGGCGGAAATGTTGAAGACCGCGACGGCGTCGGTGCAGGCGGCGGGTCTTAGCGGTCAGGTGAAGCTGGCGACCGCCCTGTCGACGAATTTCACGCCGGAGATGTTCGGCCTGTCGCGGCCGTTCGATCGGCTGATTTATTCGTATTCGCTGTCAATGATGGACGATTGGCGCGAGGCGTTGGAGCACGGCTTTGCGCAGATGAAGCCCGGCGGCACGGTGCATGTGGTCGACTTCGGCGACCAGGAAGGGTTGCCGCGCTGGTTCAAGAAGTTGCTGGGGTCATGGCTCGATCAGTTCCACGTCCGCTTTCGCCCGGAAGTGCGGGCTTATTTCGAAGAGCTGCAGGCCAAGGGGCGCGGAACAGCGACTTATCGCCCGGTGATGCGGGGCTATGCCTACAGGTTGGATTTCTTGACCAAGGGCTAGATCGCTTTGACACGTGCGTTGTGGGTTGCATCCCAGATCGGTTACGGGCAAAAAGGCGGCCCCCGCAAAGCGCGGGGTTATGCGGAGCTGTGGCCGAGAGGCTGAAGGCGGCGGTTTGCTAAACCGTTATACGATCAAAAGTCGTATCGAGGGTTCGAATCCCTCCGGCTCCGCCAATTAGAAGTCTGCCGACACTCTGATGCCGTAGGTGGCTGGCGCGCCGGGTGCAGCGACGGGTGTGACGTCGGGCAGGGCGAAGAAGTTGCGCTGCTCGTCATACTCCTCATCGAGAACATTGCGGCCCCACAGCGCGAACTCCCACGGCGAACCGTCCGGTCGAATGCCGATGCTGGCGTTCATGAGCCAATAGCTGTCGATCGTGTATGCCGTTCCAAGCAGTGGGAACGATTGTTCGTCGCGATAGTTGTAATCGACGATGGCGCGATAGACGAAGCCGAGCGTGGTCTGGCGCTCATACTCTATCGCACCGGCGTAGCTTAGTTCCGGAAAGCCGATGTCCTGACCGGCGCGGTTGATCGTGGCCGGCGGGGCCGCGGTGTTTAGATCTTGGAATTCCTTAAACTCACCGTGCTTCCAACCAAGTGACTGCGATATGGTCAGTTCTGGCGATGCCTTCCAGATGACTTCGAGTTCCCCTCCATAAACTTCGCTGGACGGTGCATTGACGATACGTCCAACGACGGCGCCCGTTCCGGCGTCGAAGATTGCGGACTGCACCTGTTGGTCGGTGTAGTCGTAGTAGTACGCCGCCGCGTTCAAGCGCAGCGTGTCATCAGCCAGATCGCTCTTCACGCCGATCTCATAGGCCCAAAGTTCTTCCGGATTGAAGGGGTTGATCGCGTTGGGATTCAGCGTGTTGTACGCGGTGAAGCCACCGGATTTGATGCCGCGGCTGACGCTTGCGTACAGCAACACATCTTCGTTGGGCGTGAATTCGAGAGACGCTTTTCCCGTTACCTCGTTCAGCGACGTGCTGCGGTTCTCGAGCACGAGCGGGTCGGTGATTGGATCGGTTCCGGTACCGTTGGCAAAATTGAAGCTGCCGAAACCGTTTGCGAACGTGCCGAGGTTTATGAGGTCGCGATCCTCTTGTTCCCAGCGCAGGCCGGCGACGATGTTCCACATCGGGTTGAAGCGGTATTCCGATTGACCAAAGAACGCGAGGGTCGAGACTTCCTGCGAATAGGGCGTGCGCACCACGTCGAAGTTGGGGCCGAAGCTGACCAAAAAGCTCGAATTGTATGACTCGCCCAAGTCTTCGGTCGCGTAGTAGGCGCCCACAATCCAGCTGAATGGCCCCTCGTCTTTCGATGCCAGTCGCAATTCGTGCGACATGACTTCGATATCGCTTTTGAAGTACACGGCCGCAATATTCGTCGGGGCGGCGTCGTAGTCGTTGTATTCGCGGCGATCGAGGTGTTCGATGCTCGCGATGTATGTCAATTGCGCGAAGTCCAAATTCGCGTTTACCGTTGCACTAGCACCCCAGCCTTCGTTGTCGCGGAATGGTTTGCCATTGGCTGTGGTTCCGGCCAGTGCGGCAAAGGCTGGTGAGGTACCCCAGCTGGTCGTGCGACCGGTATGCGCCGCGAAAGGTGCGAAGTTGCGGAACAGTTGAAGTCCCAGACCGTCGGACTGATCGCGATAACCGTGCACGTTCAAGAGCACATCGACATTGTCGCTCAGCGTTAGGTCCACGAGCGCGCGTGCAGCCAACTTGTCGGCATCGCCCAATTCCTCGCCGGTTTCGCGATTGACCTGCCAGGCGCCGCCTTGTTGCGTCGCTATCGACAAGCGTGCGTCCACGCCTTTGGCGATGCCGCCATTGACGTAACCTTCGGCGCGCATCGCATTAAAGCGGCCAAATTCCGCGTTGAACCCGGCGCTTGTTTCCGAGGTGGGTTTGCGGCTGATGAAATTGATCGCGCCGCCGGTTGTGTTGCGGCCGTAGAGCGTGCCTTGCGGGCCACGAAGGACTTCGACCCGCTCGACGTCGAAAAGGACGCCCTGTGTCATGGTCGGTAGGGTGTACGCTACCTCGTCGACATAAACGCCGACGGTTGGTGTGTTGTTCGTTGCATAATCGCGAAAGCCGATGCCGCGGATCGTGAACGAGGGTTGGCCGCTGCCAAACTGGTTTTCGACTTCAAGACTAGGTGTGACGTTTTCAAGCCCGTTGATCACCGAGATGCCGCGCTCGCGTAGAGTGGTGCCAGTGATGGGTGTCAGCGCGATGCCGACGCTTTGCGCCTTTTGCGAGCGGCGTTGCGCGGTGACGACGACTTTTTCGATTTTGCCGTTGTCGGTTGCTGCCGGCGCCGGCGTTGTCGGCTGCGCGATGGCGGCGGAGGTGATGGACGTTGTGGCTAGTAGGCACAATACGACAGTACGCTGATTACGCATGCTTACGCCCCCGGGGGATGGAGTAGGACAACTTTGACGTTCAGAGAGTGGGTTGCTCTATTTCAAGTATGACATATTTCGTGAAGCTGAATAGTCGGTGCGTTGCGTCTGCGAAGGTTTCGGCGATCACATTTTTTCTGTTCGCGTGCGGGGGTTCTCCACAAGCACTCTTGTGTTGTTCGCATCACGCTTGTGTGCCGGGAACAGCACGAACAAGGTCGCTGAGGGCGATAAAAAAGCCCGTTAAGGTCGAGTGAGTTGAGCGCCTACCCGTGGTCGATGATTTTTGGAGGTGGTTGGTCAACATGCTGGCGGGGTCAGGCGCCGTCGCGCGGCAACCGCCCGGCGATTTGTTACAAACCGCTGTTTGGACTGTGAAATTCGCGCAGCAGCTTTTCGTTCAAATGCAGCGGCCGCCGTCGACCTCGAGCGCGACGCCGGTGATCATGCTGGCTTCGTCCGAGCACAGGAAGCAGGCAGCGTTGCCTAGATCTTCGGGTTGCGAGAAGCGCCCTATTGGGATCGTGGCCAAGAACTTGGCGCGCATTTCGGGGGTGTCTTCGCCCATGAAGGTTTTCAAAAGCGGGGTTTCGCCGGCTACCGGGTTGAGGGCGTTCACCCGAATTTTGAAGGGTGCGAGTTCGACGGCCATGGCGCGCGTGGCGGTGATCATCCAACCCTTGGAGGCATTGTACCACGTGAGGCGGGGCCGGGGGCTCACGCCGCCGGTCGAGGCGATGTTGAGGATTGCGCCGCGCCCTGCCGTCTTCATCAACGGCACGATGTGGCGCGCGGTCAGATAAACCGACTTGGCGTTGACGGCAAAGACGCGGTCAAATTCCGCTTCGCTCAAGGCTTCGAGCGCTTGCGGAATGTGGCCGATGCCGGCGTTGTTGACCAGAATGTCGACGTGTCCGAATGCGGCCTTCGTTCGTTCGATCAAGTTACGGACGCTTGCGTCGGACGATACGTCGGTTTCGATTGCGGTGGCGCCGAGTTCAAGTGCCAGCTTACCGGCGGCGTCTCTGTTTAGATCCGCGATAACGACACGTGCGCCTTCGGCGATGAATTTGCGCACGATCCCTTCGCCAAAGCCCGATGCGCCGCCGGTGACGATCGCCGTTTTGTTTTTCAATCGCATCGCGTCATCCTATCCGTGAAAAGCGGCGACGGTTTTAATGGTCGAGAAACCGTAGAGAGCCTCGAAGCCTTTTTCGCGGCCGTGTCCCGAACGTCCGAAGCCGCCGAATGGCAGTTCAACGCCGCCGCCAGCGCCGTAGTTGTTGATGAAGATTTGGCCGGCGCGGATTGCTTTTGCGAGGCGCATCTGGCGGGCGCCGTCGCTCGTCCACACGCCGGCGACAAGGCCGTAAGGCGTGCCATTGGCGATTGCGACGGCTTCGTCTTCTGTTTCGAAGGGGATTGCGACCTGAACCGGGCCGAAGATTTCGTCCTGCGCCAAGGCGTGGTTCGGATCGACGTCGGCGAGCAACGCGGGCGCGAGATAGTGTCCGCCTTCAGGGGCGTTGGGCACGATCGTTCCCCGTGCCACGATGTTCAGGCGGTCGCGCGCGGCAACGTCGAGAAATTTCTGGACCATAGCTTTCTGCTGGGCAGAAATGAGCGGGCCGACATCCAAGTCCTGATCGGCGGGACCGACTTTGAGTGCGCGATAGCGCTCCGCCAGACGCGCGACGACGTCGGCATAGACGGAGCGATGAATAAGCAATCGCGATGCGGCCGAACAGGTTTGGCCTGCGTTTTGGATGCCCGCATTCATCAGAAAGGGTAGGGCGCGATCTATGTCTGCGTCCGCGAAAACGATTTGCGGCGACTTGCCGCCGAGTTCGAGGGTGACGGGCGCGGCGTGACGCGCTACGGCGGCTTGGACGAGGCAACCGACGGCGAAGGATCCCGTGAACGATAGGTGGTCGACGCCTGGGTGTTCGGCGAGTGCTGCCCCAACTTCTTCACCAAGGCCGGTGACGACATTGATGGCGCCGGGCGGGAAGCCCGCTTTGTCGGCCAAGCGTGCAAATGCCAAGGCGGTGAAGCAGGCTTCTTCCGCCGGCTTCAGCACCGTCGCATTGCCCATGGCGAGCGCGGCCCCAAGCGAGCGTCCGATGATCTGCATCGGGTAGTTCCAGGGAATGATATGGCCGGTAACGCCGTGGGGAACGCGCAGGGTATAGACCGTGTATCCGTCGAGATACGGCAAGGTCTCGCCATGAACCTTATCGGCGGCACCGCCGTAGAATTCGCAGTACCGCGCGAGCGCCAGTGCGTCGGCGCGCCCCTGGCGAAGCGGTTTGCCAACGTCGGCGGCTTCGAGGTGTGCGAGATCTTCGACATTGTCTCTCACGAGTTCGCCAAGGCGCGTCAGTAGGCGGCCGCGTTCGGTTGCGGTCAGGCGGCCCCATGCGCCAACTCGCGCCGTGTGCGCGGCCGAAACGGCATCGTCGATGTCGCTCGCTGTGCCGCGCGCGATGTGGCCGGCGATCCGCCCGGTCGAGGGATTTTCGATCGGAAGCGTAGCGCCGCCTGTTGGCGGTCGCCAAACACCGCCGATCAGAATTTCGTCCGTCGAAGGAAGCAGGCTCATGCGGACACGCCGGTGCGTTCGCGTTCTGCCAGTGCCGTTTCAAGATCCGGTGAGGCGGCAACGAGCTGCTGAGTGTAGGCGTGTTGAGGTTTGGCGAGCACTTGGGCGACAGGTCCTTCTTCCACGACGCGGCCATTGTGCATTACGAGCACACGATCGGCCAAGGCACGAACGACCGAGAGATCGTGGGTGATAAAAAGATAGGCGATGCCAAGTCTCTCCGAGAGGTCGCGCAACAAGTCAATGATCTGGGCACGCACTGAGACATCGAGCGCGGAAACGGCCTCGTCGAGCACAACAATTTTGGGCTCCAGGATTAGGGCGCGTGCGATGGCAATGCGCTGACGTTGTCCGCCCGAGAACTCGTGCGGGAATTTGTCGGCATCCGATGCGGTGAGGCCGACGCGGGCCAAAATTGTCTCGACGCGTTGGCGGCGCTCTTTGGCCGAGGGGCGACGGTCTAGAAGGTGCAAAGGTTCGGCAATGAGTGCTTCAACGCGAAGGCGCGGGTTGAGGCTGCCGTAGGGATCTTGGAACACGACTTGGATGCGCTGACGTATTGCGCGCAGTTTCGTTCCTCGCGCTGTTGCGAAGTCATCTCCGCCGATTTGGACACTGCCGTGCGTTACTGGCCCGATCCCCAACAACGCGCGCGCAAGCGTGGATTTTCCGGACCCGGACTCGCCGACGATTCCGACTACTTCGCCAGGAACGAGTTTGAAAGAAATGCCGTCGACTGCGCGGGTGTGACTGGCGCGACCGAATTGTTTCCACGACGAAGATTGGTACGAAACACCAACGTCCACAGCCTCCAAGATGGGCGTAACGTTCGCGTTCTTCGGTACGCGCGTGTGGGGGCTAAGTGTCGCCGCGGCTCGCAACGCTTTCGAATAGGGATGCTGCATCGTGCGGAAGATCGCGGGCGCAGGGCCTTCTTCGACGATCTCGCCTTGCTTCATAATGGCAATGCGGTCGGCGAGAGATGCGACAACCGCCAAATCATGCGTCACGAAGATCAGGCCGGCGCCGTTGCGCTGGGCGAGAGCTTTCAACAGATCTAAAATGCCGGCCTGTGTCGTCACGTCGAGTGCGGTTGTCGGCTCATCCGCGAGCACGAGTTTCGGCGATAGCGCCGTCGCCATCGCGATCACAACGCGCTGTCGTTGTCCGCCGGAGAGTTGATGGGGATAGCGGTCGATTGGCACACGGTCCGGTGTCAGGCCGATCTGGGCCAGATGCTGGGCGGCAGTTTGAACGGCTTCACGCGCGGATAGGCCTCGGTGCAGCGTGAACATCTCGGCGACTTGATGTCCTATCGTTTGCACCGGGTTGAGCGCCGTCATGGGTTCCTGAAAGATCATGCCGATGCGTTGACCGCGGATTGTGCACATCTCGCCTTCGGATTTTGCGAGGAGGTCTTCGCCGTCGAGCCGTATCGCGCCGCTAGCGTGCGCGCCCCTCGGCGTTAGACGCATCGTCGACAGCAGCGTCATGGACTTGCCGGAACCGGACTCGCCAACGATGCCGAGAATTTCGCCGGGCGCAACGTCGAACGACACCGACTTTAGAACCTGTGTCGCACCGATGGTCAGAGAGAGTGCTTGGACATTGAGGAGCGACATGGGTCTAGCGCTCGACACGGGTTTTGGGATCGAGCAGGTCGCGCAACCCGTCGCCCAATAGATTTAGTCCCAAGACAGTCGCGACAATTGCCATGCCGGGAAAAAGAGCGAGCCAAGGCGCGAGGGCAAAGAAGGTCTGCGACTCCGCCAGCATACGACCCCAGCTTGGGCTCGGTGGTTGTGTGCCTAGGCCGACATAAGACAACGCTGCCTCGGCGAGAATGCCGAGCGCGAATTGGATGGTGCCTTGCACGATCAAGACGTTGGCGATGTTGGGCAGGATGTGTTCACGCGAGATGGCAAAACTGCCCTTGCCGGCGACGCGTGCCGCCAACACGAAATCTCGCGTCCATAGTGAAAGGGCGCCACCGCGTGCAAGGCGTGCAAAAACAGGGACGTTGAAAATGCCGATCGCCAGGATTGCATTTACTGCACTCGGTCCGGCAACGGCGGTGATGAGAATGGCGAGGAGGAGTGCGGGAAAGGCGAAGACAAGATCGTTCGAGCGCATGACGATCTCGTCCACCCAACCACGGCGCGCCGCAGCCCAAAGACCGAGCGGAATGCCGATGAGAAGGCCGATCCCGACGGCGATAAGCGCCACCGCGATAGAGTTGCGCGCGCCTTGCAGGATCATGGAGAAGACGTCGCGGCCGAAGTGATCGGTGCCAAACCAATGCGCGGACGATGGCGGCAATAAGCGGCTTTCGATCAGGATGAGGGTCGGATCGTAGGGTGTCCACAAGAACGAAACGCCAGCCAATAAAGCGATGAGAGCGGTCAAGACCACGCCGACACAAAAACCGGGTGTCAGGTTCGATCTTCTGCGGGCCGCTTGCGTCGTCATGTGCGGCCCGTTCGGATGCGGGGATCGGCGAGCATATAGGCGATTTCAACGAGGAAGGTTACGGCGATGGCCGCCGCGACGAGCACGATTACGACGCCTTGCACAACGATAAGGTCGCGTTGCGTGATGGCTTGTAAGACCAGGCGGCCGAGGCCGGGTAGGTAGAAAACGTTCTCAACGATGATGCCGCCCGCCAAAAGAAATGTGAACTGAAGGCCCAGAATGGTGAGGACAGGTATGAGCGCGTTGCGCATAGCGTGCCGACGCAACGTCTGACTCTCGCTGAGACCTTTAGCGCGCGCAGTGCGAATGAAATCTTCGCCGAGCGTCTCGATCAGCGCAGAGCGGGTGACGCGGGTCAAAATCGCGGCTTGGGGCAATGCGAGTGCAATGGCTGGAAGCACGAGCGCTTGCAGCGCCGGGCCAACACCTTCGTCCCAGCCGGGAAAGCCGCCGGCAGAAAACCAATGCAATGTCGTCGCGAAAACAAACACAAGGATGAGGGCGAACCAGAAATTCGGGACGGCGACACCGAGTTGGGTGGCGCCGACGATCGCTGCGTCTGTGAGTTTGCCGCGCCGCGCTGCGGCGACGATGCCCGCGGGTAAGGCGACAAGCAACGAGAGTGCCGTAGCCATTAGGGTCAAGGGTAGGCTGACGCTCAATCGTTCGCCGATCAATTCTACGACCGGGACACGGTAGGTGTAACTCGTGCCGAGATCACCGGTTGCAAGTCCTCCTAGCCATTCGAGGTAGCGTTGCCACGCCGGCAGGTCTAGGCCGAGTTCCTGACGCAGTTGGGCAAGCGCCTGCGGGTCGGCGTTGAGGCCCATCATGAAAGTGGCGGGGTCGCCGGGCACGATGTTGAGCACCACAAAAATGACGATTGTCGCGGCGAGTAATGTCAGGCTCAGGGACATCAGGCGTTGAAGGAATTGTCCGGCCATCGCTTCTATTTCCCAGTCCAGCGTGCCGCAGTGAGATCGTTTGCCTGGACGGGCGAATTCACCCATTGACCGCGTAAGCGCGCGTTCCAAACACCGATCTTAGGCAGTTGGAACAGGAAGCCGTTCACGGCGTCTTCGGCCAGCATGCGCTGTGCCTCTTGCAGGATGCGGGTTCGG
>JAIOQG010000280.1 GCA_021413465.1 Alphaproteobacteria bacterium
GCGGTGATGATCGGCTGGATGGTGGTCATCATTTTACTTGTACAGGGACCGTTCCGGCGCGGCGAGCGGTTCGGGTGGGATGCGATTGCGGCGTCGGTGGGCGTGTGGTTCGCGGTCGATACGAGTTTTTCGCTCGCTCACGATGTGGTTGGAAACGTGGCGCTCAACCTGCTGGTTGCGGCCGGGTTCGCGGTTCCGCTCGTCGCGACCTATGGAAGGTTTCGACGTTAGGCCGTCGCTAATCCGCGCGCCACAAGTGCGGCGCGGTCATTGATGAAGTGGGTTTGCATCGCAGTGGTTTCGGTTGCGCTGACTTCGAGGACGGCGACGAAATTTTCGGGCGGGCCGGTGGGCGGCGGCTGCGCGCGGTGCTGCACCGGCCGCGTCGGCGCGCGGCACATGGGATGCGTCTTGGCAGTGCCAGGCGATCTCTCGACGGTTGCGATTTGGGACGGCGGCGCCAACGAGGCGCAGTCGCTCACGCGGCAGTGAAAACAGAGTTGGGCATGGACTTGACCTGCCGGGTTGCTTTGCTTCGTCCCTGTTGTTCGTGAGGTACAAATGTCTGCGCGGGCGGCCTCAGCGCGCAAGTGGATCGCGGGCAGCAGAAATTGGGCGCTCAATGCGAGCACCAGCACGAGCGCGCGCAGTTGAGCGAGTTCACGAGATCGGATGTGGGACCGGTCGTGCATGGCACTGCCATCTATGGCAGCGAACTTGATTGATGCGATTGACGTAGATCAATTCGCTGGCGGCGGCGCGATTTCGAACGTGTAGTCGCCGCGCGTCCAATGGCCGTCGACCGAGATCACGCGCCAAAAGATGCGATAAACGCCCGGCGCCAACGCTGCGTCGATCGATTTGCGCAGCGTTGTGGCGGTGAGAGGGGCATTTTCAGGCGCCCTGAGTGCGATCGGATCGCCCGCTTCCCGCGTCAGTTTGAGTTCTGCGCGGGCGACGTCGATTGCCGCGCTGAATTCGAGCGTTATTTCGACCGGAGCTTCGCTGAGCACCGTGCCCGCCGCCGGTGTGGCGTGGCGTAGGGCGGCGTGCGCCGACGCTCCGCCGGCCGTCACGACGAGGGCGATGGCGGCGAGAAAGACCTGCACGGTGAACTTGCGCATGGGCTCAGTCCGCGAACACGGGTTTGCCTATGGAGTCGGGGAACAGGTCGTCCAAATAGAAATGCAGTTGGAGCGCGAAGCCGACGCTATCGCCGCTGTCGCGGTTTATGGGAATGACGGCTTCGGCGGCGAGTTGAACGCTTTGGCCGGCCCAAATCAGGCCTGGATTGATCGTGCCCGTCGTGCGTTCGCCGTCATTGCCTTCGACCGGAGTCGATAGGGACACTTCGACGAGCGGTGTCACTTGGTTCAGCCATTCGGGCAGTCCCACATCGCGCACATTGGCGTGCAGGTACGGCAGGCTGTATTCGATCGCCGCGCCATAGACGAGGTGACTGACATGGCGCTCTTCCTCGATTATGGGATCCAGCGTATCGGGGTCGATCGTTTCGACGAGCGTCTTGCCGCGCCCCGGAATTGCAATGCCGGCGAAGCCCGTGACCGCGAACGGCCGCAGCAGATCGACGGACTTTGGCAAAGAGCCGAGGCCTTTGCCGAAGTAGACCGCGGGTGTGTAGGTGTTGAAGCCCTCGACTTCCAAACGTTGCGATCCGGTGCCGCCGAGTTCGACGCCGAGGCCGGCCGACAAAACAAATTCGTCGTCGTCGATTTTTAGTATTTGGTATTTGGCGCCGACTTCCAGATTGCCGAAGCCATCGACATCGCCCTCCTCGCCGTGTTCGCGCGACCAGCCGCCTTCGATGGACAAGGCGAAAGTCGAGGTGATGCGTTTAGCGAACTCGAATTCGAATTCGTCTTCCGTGACACCGGGTTCGTCACCGCCCTTGCGGTGCGTATAGGTCGGCAGCGCCAATTCGTCGGCGACGAACGGGTCTTCGATCAAGATCGTCGCCGGAAAGAAGCGCGATCCGGCGTAGCCGTGGGCGGACGCGCCGACGGAA
>JAIOQG010000281.1 GCA_021413465.1 Alphaproteobacteria bacterium
TCGAGCGCTTATGAGTACCGGGTCATCGGGCGCGGCGGGTCGGGCATCGTGGCGATGGCGATGGCCAAAAAGAATTCGAAGATCGCCGCGTCGTTCCCGGTCGAAGACAGCGATCAGCTGATGCTGATCACCGATCAGGGGCAGACGATCCGCCTTTCCGTAGCGCAGATTCGGGTTGCCGGGCGCGCGACGCAGGGGGTTACCTTGTTCCGGCTCGGCGAGGGCGAGCGTGTGGTTTCGGTCGAGCGGATCGGCGAGGGCCAGGAGATCGAGGGCGAGGGCGAAGAGCCTAAGGCTTAGGTATTCGTTAACGCCCGAACCTCCATTGTAACGCGCGTGGGCTCAGCTAAAGATGGCGGGGACCATTTCGGCGCGCTGCAGGGATTTCACATGTCCAAACGCACGGGACTCTATCCCGGGACTTTCGACCCGATTACCAACGGGCACCTCGATATCATTACGCGTGCGGTGAAGTTGGTCGATCACCTCGTGATCGGGGTTGCGATCAACGAGTCGAAGGGGCCCTTGTTTCCGCTCGACGAGCGCGTGGAGCTTGTGCGGCACGAGGTGGCGCCGATCGCGAAGGCGTCGGGGGTCACGATCACGGTCGAACCGTTCGACATTCTGCTGATGCATTTTGTGGAGAAGATCGGCGCGCAGATGATCATTCGCGGCTTGCGCGCGGTTTCCGACTTCGAATACGAGTTTCAAATGGTCGGCATGAACATGCTGCTCAATCGCGAGATCGAGATGGTGTTCTTGATGGCGGGCGCGAAGCACCAGGCGATCGCCTCGCGGCTGGTGAAGGAAATCGCTTCGCTGGGCGGCGATATCTCCTACTTCACGTCGCCGCATGTGGCCGAGCGCGTGCGCGAGAAATTTGCCGCGCGCGGCGTCAAGTTTGTGCCGCGCACCGACAAAGTGGTGGCGCTGAAGCAGGATAAAACCAAGCCGAAGTCGTGACGGGTGCGCGTTGCCGAGTTCGACTTTTCGCTCCCCGAAGAGCTGATTGCCCTTAGGCCGGCGTCACCGCGCGACAGCGCGCGGTTACTGATCGTGCGCGAAGGCGAGACGTCCTTCGAAGAGGCGCTGGTGCGCGATCTGCCGTCGTTCTTGGATGCGGGCGCTGTGTGCGTGTTCAACGACACGAAGGTCATTCCTGCGCAACTGTTTGGCGTGCGGCCGGCGCGCGGCGACAGCGCCGCAGCCGCGATCGAGGTTACGCTGCACAAGCGCGAGGCGTCGGACCTGTGGGCGGCGTTCGCAAAGCCGGGACGGAAGCTGATCGTCGGCGACAGTGTGCGGTTCGGCGACGGTTTGGCGGCCGTCGTCGAGGCGAAGCACGCGGGGGGCGAGATCTATTTGCGCTTCGATGCGTTCGGCGCGGCGCTCGATCGAGCGATCGCGGAGGTCGGCGTAACGCCGCTGCCGCCTTACATCGCCGGACGTCGCGCGGCGGACGAGCGAGATCTCAACGACTATCAAACCATCTATGCCGCGCGCGACGGCGCCGTTGCGGCGCCAACGGCGGGGTTGCACTTTACGCCGGAACTGATGGCGCGGCTCGATGCGCGCGGCGTGGGGCGGGCGTACGTAACGCTGCATGTCGGGGCGGGTACGTTTCTGCCCGTCAAAGCCGACGACACGGACGATCATGCGATGCATGCCGAATGGGGCGAGGTGCGGGGTGCGACTGCCGAGGCAATCAACGCGGCCAGTCGCGTCGTGTGCATCGGCACGACGAGTTTGCGCATCGTCGAAAGTGCCGCTCTCGAAGGGGGGCAGGTGGCGCCGTTTGCAGGAGATACGCGGATTTTTATCACGCCGGGCTATCGTTTTAGGGCGGTCGACATGCTGCTTACGAACTTCCATCTGCCGCGCTCGACCTTGTTCATGCTGGTCAGCGCGTTTTGTGGGGTTGAGACGATGCGTGCGGCGTATGCGCACGCGATTGCGCAGAGGTTTCGGTTCTATTCTTATGGCGATGCGTGTTTGTTGATACGGAAGCGCTCATGAGCAGTCTGGGAGCGCGGGCGTCCCGCCCGCTCTTTTTCCACGCCGCAAGAGCGGGCGGGACGCCCGCGCTCCCAGGCTGCGCATGAGCGGCTTCACGTTCGATATCCACGCCACGGACGGCGCTGCACGGACCGGTGTCATCACCACGGTGCGTGGGGAAATCCGGACACCGGCGTTCATGCCGGTGGGTACGGCCGGCACGGTCAAGGCCATGCTGCCGGAAAGCGTGCGCGAGACGGGCGCCGACATTGTTTTGGGCAACACATATCATTTGATGTTGCGGCCGGGGGCGGAGCGGGTGGCGCGGCTCGGCGGTCTGCACAAGATGATGAACTGGCCGCGGCCGATCCTGACGGACTCCGGCGGGTTTCAGGTCATGTCGCTGGCGCAGTTGCGTAAGCTCGACGAGAACGGCGTTTCGTTTCAATCGCATGTCGACGGCGCGACCTATCAGTTGACGCCCGAGCGCTCGATGGAGATTCAGGCGTTGCTCGGCTCCGACATTCATATGGTGCTCGACGAGTGCACGCCCTTTCCGGCGACGGAGGGCGAGGCCGAGAGTTCGATGGAGCTTTCGATGCGCTGGGCGAAGCGCTCGAAGGCGGCGTTTCACGCGGCGCCCGGACGCGCGTTGTTCGGTATCGTGCAGGGCGGTGTGCATCCGCACTTGCGCGAGCGGTCGGCTGCGGCGCTGAAAGAGATCGGCTTTCCGGGGTATGCCGTCGGTGGGCTCGCGGTCGGCGAAGGTCAACTGCGCATGTTCGACGTGCTCGATTTTACGGTGCCGCATTTGCCGCCGGATCGCCCGCGCTATCTGATGGGCGTTGGAAAGCCCGACGACATTATCGGCGCCGTGATGCGCGGTATCGACATGTTCGATTGCGTGTTGCCGACGCGCTCAGGACGCAACGGCCAGGCGTTTACGCGGCGCGGGACGGTGAACCTGCGTAATGCGCGGCACACGGACGATCCGCGACCGCTCGACGAAATGTGCCGGTGTCCCGCGTGCCGAACTTACTCGCGCGCCTACCTGCATCACTTGGTGAAGGCCGAGGAGATATTGGCGTCGATGCTGATCACTTGGCACAATTTGACGTACTATCAGGATTTGATGGCGGGCTTGCGCGAAGCGATCGGCGAGGGGCGGCTTGCGACGCATGCAGCGATACTTCGGCAACAATACGCTTCGTGCGACATCGAGCCTTTGTAGTTGGACACACCTGGAAGCCGGCGCTCCCAGGAATTATTCACCCAGCCAGATGTTGAGCCACGACTTCAAGTTCTTCGCTGCCTGAGAGGGGTTTGTCGAATCCCAGTCGCCTCTGTTGTCGAGCATGGTTTGGCCGTAGGTGCGCTTGGTCGCGTCGTAGGTGTAGCAGTAGAGCAAATGCTGCCCCATATCGGCGCCTACGCCTTTTGGCTGCGTCGGTGTTGCGTTCGATGCTTCTTCGATTAGTGGCAGGTTGCGCGCGATTTCTTCGGCCGGGACTTTCGCGCCGGTCGTCATCGCGCCTTCATAGCGCAGCTTGAGATCTTCTTCGGTCAGCACCGATACATCCTTCGGGTCCCAAGGCTTGGCCTCCCCCGCCGGGGCACGTTCCACTTTGTAACGCCAGATGTTGCCCGCGGTATCGATGACGGCGCCGTAGCGCTGATAGCCCCAAGCGTGGTTCACGTATTCGCGGCCGCAGAGCCAGGTTTGTTGTGTGGCGGGCGGTGTGTTGGGTTCTGTCGGCGTTTTGGTCGCGTCTGCTTCGCATGCGGTCAGTGTGACGAGCGATACGGCGGCGATCAGGGCGTGGCGTGACATGAAGCGTTCCTCTTAGGCGTCGCAGAGGTGATGCTCTATTGTGGCGCAATCAAGATCGGATTGCGCGTGAATGTAGCACATTCGCTCACAAATCCGTGGGCTGTCGAGTCAACGGAGCGTCACTTCATTTTCGCATAGGTTCCGGGCGCGTCTTCGATGACTTTGAGTTTGCCGTCGCCGGGGACGCGGGCGTCGACTTTTTTGCCGGATTGTTTTGAGAGCCACTTGTCCCAGTGGGGCCACCAGGAGCCTGGGGTTTCGGTGGCGCCGGCGATCCAGTCTTCGACGCGTTCGGGAATTTTTTCGTTCGTCCAGTACTGATATTTGTTTGCGTCGGGGTGGTTGATGACGCCGGCGATGTGGCCGGACCCCGCCATCATGAACGTCACCGGCCCTTTGAAAAGCTTGGTCGATTTGTAGACCGAGCGGTAGGGCGCGATGTGGTCTTCCTTCGCCGATTGCAGATAGACCGGGATTTTCACTTTCGACATGTCGAGCTTTTCGCCGCCCAGCACCATCTTGCCGCGCGCGAGGTTGTTCTCCTTGTAGCATTCGCGCAGATAGAACAGGTGCATCTGCGCCGGCATGCGCGTCGTGTCGGAGTTCCAGTAGAGCAGGTCGAAGCGCATCGGGTCTTTGCCGAGCAGGTAGTTGTTGACGACGAAGCTCCAGATCAGATCGTTCGAGCGCAGCATGTTGAAGGTCGTCGCCATTTTGGCGCCGTCGAGATAGCCGCCGGAAGCCTTCATCATTTCTTCCATCGACTGCAGCTGGGCATCGTCGATGAAAACTTGCAGGTCGCCCGATTCCGAGAAGTCGGCTTGGGCGGCAAAGAACGTCGCCGATTTGATGCGGTTGTCGCCCTTGGCGGCCATGTAAGCGAGCGTTGCCGAGAGCAGCGTGCCGCCGATGCAGTAGCCGATGGCGTTCACTTCCTTGGCGCCGCAAGCTTTTTCGATTGCATCGAGTGCTGCGAAAATGCCTTCGCGCATGTAGTCTTCGAACGTCTTCTGCGCCAGGGTAGCGTCGGGATTGACCCAGGAGGCGACAAACACCGTGTAGCCTTGCGCGGTGGCCCATTTGACGAAGGAGTTTTTCTCGCCGAGATCGAGGATGTAGTACTTGTTGATCCAGGGCGGGAAAATGACGAGCGGACGTTCGTATTGTTGTTCGGTCGTCGGCATATATTGAATGAGCTGCATCAGATCGTTTTGGAAGACGATCTTTGCGGGCGTGAGCGCAAGGTTGCGACCGACTTCGAAAAACGCCATGTCGGTTTGTTGGATCTGGAGTTGGCCTTTGCCGCGCTCCAGGTCCTTCAACATGTTGTTGAGACCCTTGACCAAGTTCTCGCCGTTGGACTGAAACGTGGCGCGGAGAACTTCGGGATTGGTCATGAGGAAATTCGTCGGCGACAGGGCGTCTGCGAATTGCTTCGTATAGAAATCGATTTTCTTGCGCGTTTTTTCGTCGAGGCCTTTGACCTCGCCCATCGTGCGCTGCATCGAGCGCGCGCTTAGCAAGTAAGATTGTTTGATGAAGTTGAAGATCTGGTTTTCGCTCCAGTCTTTGTCTTTGAAGCGCTTGTCGCCGGAGGCCGGTTCGATGACGGGCGGGGCGTCTTGGCCCAACATGCCGCGCGCGGTTTGTTGCCAGAGCGCCAAGTGGTCCTGCCAGAAGCGGACGTTGGCTTCGACGAAATGGTTGGGGTCGCGCATGGCGTGACCGAGGAAGTCGACAAAGGTTTGGCCGAGATTGAGCGGGTCTTGCGACTGCCCGTTGCTTTTTGATTTGCGCGCCTGGCCTTTGAGAAAGTCGGTCATGAGGCGTTGGCTTTGCACCGCAACTTTGACCATGTTGCGGGCGAATTCCGCGGGGTCGGCGACCTGGTATTCGTTGGGTGCTTTTTGTGGGTCGGCCATTTGTGCTCTCTCCCGCAGTGGTCCTCGTGCCGGAACCCTTTGCTTTTGTGCACTTTAGCAGTGGAAAAGCCTGGGCGGCACCCTCAACAAGCGGCGCAACTGCTGGGGGTGACCCGGCTCTACACCACAAATAATAAATGTAGCGTTTCCAGGCGGTTTTGCGCACAATCCGGCCGCTTTTCGGGGTTAGCCCTGGAACAAGCCCATTGTCATCACGGAGTCTGCTTCATGTCGCGCTTGGTATTGCGTTCGCTTGCGATTGTGGCCTCGGTCAGCGTTTTGGGGGCGTGCTCATCCATGCCCGAATGGACGAAGCCGACGACTTGGTATGACGGGGTGACCGACGCCAAAAAGCCGGAACAGGCCAAAACCACCGACGAAAAGGCCAAGACCGAGGTCGCCCACACCACCGCCAATGGCGCGTTGCCGCCGGTTGTCGATCCGCTTGAGCCGGAAGCCACGGGCCCTCGGATCAAGACGTCGGACAAGCCGACCGTGTTTCCCAACATGGCGACCCAGCCTGCCGCGCTTGAGGTTTCGACGACTGATTCGCAACGGCGCGAGATTCGCGACAGCTTGGTCGCGGACCGGGACCGGGCGCAGCACACGGCCGATGAGCTGCGTGGCGGGACCGCGCCGGCCGCCGCACCGCCGCCGCCGGCTGCCCCAAAGGCTACCGATGCCGTGCCCGCCGCTGCGGGCGATGAAACGCCCGCCGGCAAGTAGATTAAGGACGGCTGACTCAGGCGTGGCGGTCGAATCTGCGATATGGTCCGTTTGGATCACTTGAATCTGCGGCGCCCGGAGCCCGCAGGCATGGAGCAATCGTGAATACCGACTTCCACCGCATCAAACGCTTGCCGCCCTATGTTTTCGAGGAAGTGAACCGGCTGAAGGCCAAGGCGCGGGCGGCCGGTGACGACATCATCGATTTCGGGATGGGCAATCCCGATATGCCGACGCCCAAGCACATCATCGAAAAATTAGTCGAGACAGTGCAAGACCCGCGCATGAATCGCTATTCGGCGTCGCGCGGCATTCCCGGTTTGCGCAAGGCAATGGCCGCGTATTACGGGCGCCGCTTCGGCGTGAAAGTCGATCCCGACAAGGAAGTCATCGCGACGTTGGGGTCGAAGGAAGGGTTCGCGAACCTGGCGCAAGCGATCACCGCGCCGGGCGATACGATCCTTGTGCCGAACCCGGCCTATCCGATCCATGCCTTCGGCTTCATTCTTGCCGGTGCCGCAATCCGGCATGTGGAAGCGTCGAGCCCGGAACAGTTTTTGCGCAATCTCGAGCGCGCCGTGCGGCATGCCGTGCCGCCGCCGACCGCCGTCGTCGTAAGCTATCCGTCGAACCCGACGGCGCAGGTGGTCGATCTCGAGTTTTACGCCGACGTCGTGAAGTTCGCGAAGGCGAAGGGGCTTTGGGTTCTGTCGGACCTCGCCTATGCCGAAATCTATTTCGGGGATAAGGCGCCGCCCTCGATGCTGCAGGTGCCGGGCGCGAAGGACATTGTCGTCGAGTTCAATTCGTTGTCGAAGACCTATGCGATGCCGGGTTGGCGTATGGGTTTTGCGGCCGGAAACGAGCGTTTGATCCATGCCCTGGGCCGCATCAAATCCTATCTCGATTATGGGGCCTTCACGCCGATACAGGTTGCGGCGACGGCGGCGCTGAACGGACCGCAAGATTGCGTCGATGAAATGCGCGCGATCTATAAGGGGCGGCGCGATGCGCTCGTCGATAGTTTCACGCGTGCGGGGTGGGCCGTTCCTTCGCCCGAGGCGTCGATGTTTGCTTGGGTGCCGGTGCCGGAAGCTTTTCGCGCGCTAGGTTCGCTCACGTTTTCAAAGCTGTTGCTTGAACATGCGAAGATCGCGGTCGCGCCAGGCATCGGCTTTGGCGAATATGGCGACGGGCATGTGCGCATCGCGCTGGTCGAAAACGAACAACGCATTCGGCAGGCGGCGCGCAACATTCGCAAGTTCATTAGCGCGGGCCCCGCGATTGCAGAGGCGCGTGTTGCTCGCGACGCCGCGCAATGACGGCTGTATTTCGAATTGGCATTGCCGGGCTTGGCACCGTCGGCGCGACCGTCGCGCGCATCGTATTGGAACAGGGTGAGGCGCTGGCGGGCCGGTGCGGGCGCAAGCTTGAGCTGACGGCGGTGAGTGCGCGCGACAAGCGCAAAGATCGAGGCATCCCTTTGACGCGGGTCGAATGGTTCGACGATCCCGTCAAGTTGGCGCAGTCGGCGCCGATCGATCTTTTCGTTGAGTTGATGGGCGGCGAGGGCGATCCGGCGAAAGCGGCCGTCGAGGCCGCCTTGGCGCGCGGCGTGCCTGTGGTGACGGCCAACAAAGCTTTGCTGGCGCATCACGGCGCGAGCTTGGCGAAGGCTGCCGAGGCGAAGAAGCTGGCGCTGAACTTCGAGGCCGCCGTCGCCGGTGGTATTCCCATCATCAAGGCGCTGCGCGAAGGTCTTGGGGCCAATCGGATCGAGCGCGTTTATGGTATTCTGAACGGCACTTGCAATTACATCCTGACGACGATGGAAGCGAGCGGGCGTGGTTTCGGCGACGTGTTGGCCGAGGCGCAAAAGTTGGGCTATGCGGAAGCCGATCCGACATTCGATATCGGCGGCATGGATACGGCGCACAAGCTTTGTCTGTTGGCAGCCGTTGCCTTTGGCAATGCGCCGGCGCTCGACAGCATTCACGTTGAAGGCATCGAGCGTATTTCGCCGATGGACATCATGTTCGCGCGCGAGTTCGGCTACCGGATC
>JAIOQG010000282.1 GCA_021413465.1 Alphaproteobacteria bacterium
GCTGCGCGGCCTGACGACGACCCAGATCGGCGGCCTGTCGGCGACGGATACGAACGAGTTCACCGCGACCCAGATCGGCGCCTTGGCCTCGACACAGCTTGGCGCGCTCAGCGCCACGAACCTGTCGGCGCTCGACGCGACCCAGGTCGGCGGCTTGACGACGACGCAGGTCGCAGGCTTGAGCGTGACGCAGATTGGCGGTTTGTCGGCGACAGATGTGGAGGAGTTGAGCGCGACGCAGATTGGATCGCTGCGGTCGACTCAGATCGCCGGGTTGTCAACGACCGTTATCGGCGCGTTGACGACCACAGAGATCGGGGCGCTTTCGTCGACGCAGATTGCGGCCATCACGATCACGCAGATCGATCAACTGTCGACCACGAACATCACGGCGATGACGACCACGCAAATCGCCGGCTTCACGGCGACGCAAGTGCAGAGCATGGATGCGGCACAAGTCGAGGCTTATGTGCTGGCAAGCTAGAGCTGACGTTGCTGCATCTGCGGCGTATCGGTGCTCCGGGCGCACACTATTGCGCCCGGCCGGCCGAAGAGATCGCCGGATTCCGGCGGCCCGCGGGTTTCATGGCCCTGGAGACGGTTCACGTTAGGCCTTTCTAAAGGTTAATCGTTCAATTCTCGCTCTCAACTTCGTCAAACTGCGCGCCGTACACATTCGTGTTTCGCGGCGTGCCGTTTAGGAAGCGCGAGCGTGACGACGATGACGGACGGGTTACTTCACATCACAGCACCCCACGCGGCGGTTGGTGCGCTGGCGATCACGGCTTTGATCGACAAGGCGAGCGGATTGGTTGCGACCGGTCAGAGGCTTGAAGCGCGGGCGCTCTATCGCACTTGGATCGCAGCCAACGATCAGCATCCGTTACTTTACGTCGCCTATTTCAATTGTTCGGCTTTGGACAACGAGGCCGGCGACGCGAAAGCGGCCGCCGAAGCCCTTCAAAAGGCCATCGCGCTCAATGCGGATTTTATGCCGGCTTACATCAACCTCGGCGGGATACTGGAACGCTCGGGAGCCGCGGAGCAGGCGATTGAGCTTTGGCGGACGGCGACCCTGCGGCCGGCGGCGATCACCGGGCACGCGGTTTCTTATGCGACCACGGCTCTGAAGCAGATTGCACGGGTGTTGTCGGATCGGCAGCTGACGGCACAAGCGGAAGCCGCGGTGCAGCAGTGTCTGGAGGTTAGCCCTCAGCAACAGGACATTGTCGAGCAATATGTGGCGTTGCGCTTGGCACAGTGCAAATGGCCCGTCATCCAGGCGTCGGAGCGTATCGACCGCAAGACGCTGATGAGAGGCATACATCCGCTGTCGATGGCGGTGTACACGGACGATCCTTTGTTGCAGCTGGCGTCTTCTGAGCGCTACGTCCGGCAGTCGGCGGCCGAGGGGCCGCATAGCGGCGTTTCCGATCGACGCAAGGCGCCGATCGACACGACATCGCGGCGCTTGCGTGTGGGTTACGTTTCTTCCGATTTGCGCGATCATGCCGTGGGCTATTTGATGTCGGAGTTTTTCGAACTCCATCACAAAGCCGACGTTGAAGTTTTCGCTTATTATTGCGGCCCGGAATCGAGCAGTGCGCTGACGGCCAGAATCAAAAGCGCCGTTGAGCATTGGGTCGATATACGCCCATTGAACGACGACGACGCTGCAGCGAAGATCGCCGCGGACGGCATCGACATACTTGTCGACGTTAACGGGCACACACGCGACGCCCGAATGGGCGTATTCGCACGTCGACCGGCGCCCATTCAGGTGAATTGGTTGGGCTATCCCGGTTCGATGGGAACGCCCTACCATCAGTACATCATCGCCGACGATTGGATCGTGCCGCCTGAATCGGAGATCTACTATTCCGAGAAGGTCGTACGATTGCCGTGCTATCAGCCTAACGACCGCAAGCGCGAGGTTGCGCCGGTGCCGCAAACGCGCCGCGAAGCTGGGTTGCCGGACGATGCTTTTGTGTATTGCTGCTTCAACGGCGCGCACAAGATTTCGCGATTTACCTTCGAACGTTGGCTCGACATCTTGTTGCGCGTCCCCGACAGTGTGTTGTGGCTGCTCGACTGCTCCGCCGAAACGAAAAGCCGCCTGGCGGAATTAGCCGAACGCAAAGGGGTCGCGGGCGCTCGTTTGATCTATGCGCCGAAGTTACAAAACGCGCGACACTTGGCTCGCTACCCTCTGGCTGATTTGTTCCTAGACACCGCGCCATATGGTGCACATACGACAGCGTCGGATGCGCTGTGGATGGGCGTGCCGGTGCTGACGTTGTCCGGGCGCAGTTTTGCTTCGCGGGTGTGCGGCGGGTTGGTGCGGTCGGCGGGTTTGACCGATCTCGTGTTTACGAAGCCACAGGATTACGTCGAGAGGGCGGTGGCACTCGGTAAGGATCGTGACGCCGTTGCAGCATACAGAGCCAAATTGACGAAGGGCCGCGATAGCTGCACCTTGTTCGATACGCCGCTCTTGGTCCGATCGCTTGAAGATTTGTATCGCGGGATGGTCAAAGACTATTCCGAAGGCCGCCTGCCCCGTCCGGACCTGACGAACTTAAGCACCTATTTCGAGGCCGGTATCGGATTCGACCATGAGGCGCGCGAGATGTTGGCCGTTGCCGACTACGAGGGTGTCTACAAGGAAAAGCTTGCGGCGCTGCATTTGGCGCGGCCGATGCGCGCGGATTTCCGGTTGTGGGCAGAGAGCGACATCGCTTTTGCCGAGGGCGAGCACTCAACCGCGACCTCAGGCCGTGGCGGCATGCAACAGCCGGCCTTGAAACGTAAAGCGGGAACACGATGAAAAAGCAGGTTTTGGAAGAGCTGCGCCTGCAGGGCTACACGCCCCGGACATTGTTGGATGTCGGCGCGCATGTCGGCGCTTTCTCGCAGCAGTTTCTCGCCGTTTATCCCGATTGCGTGCCGACATTGATCGAGCCCAATCCGTTTTGCCAAGAGAGTTTGTCCAAACTTCCCTTCGAACGCCATGAAGTCGCCGCGTCGCATGAAGCGGGACGCGCCGAGCTGTTCCTGACGAAAGAGTGGCTGCAATCAACCGGCAGTTCGCTTTATCGCGAGAATACATCTTTTTTCCGAGACGACGTGGTCGTCAAGCACGAAGTCGAGAAGGTGAGACTCGACGATCTGTTTTGCGGCCGAAAGTTCGACTTCGTTAAGATCGATACGCAAGGTTCGGAACTCGACGTCCTTCGCGGCGGGGAAAAGATTTTACAACAGGCCGATTACATCCTCGTCGAGGTTTC
>JAIOQG010000072.1 GCA_021413465.1 Alphaproteobacteria bacterium
AAAACGAGCGCGCTTACCGCGCCAACGCCAAACGGCCCTGGCTGAAAATAAGGCGCGGATACAATAGGAAAGCAGGGCTAAGTTCAACCCCCGGAAATGCCGCGGCTTTCCGCGGTTGCCGATCTGAACGTCACGCTTGCCTGGATTGGCCGGTTAAGGGGCATTATGCGATCCAAACGATCGGCAAGTCGATGCGCGCAGCGCCATTTATCGTCTTTGTCGCAGTTTTTCTCGGGGCGGCGCCTACGATCTCAAGCGGACGATCAGCCCTTGTCGCCCGGCATAATCTTGAGTTTTGCGAGTGTGGCGAACGGGCTTTTGCGGGATTTTCCCGCTTGTTCATCGCCCTGGTCCGCTTCGAACCGGGCGTCGGGTTTGCGCGGATACAGATCAAGGCTCAATGAGAGTTCTTCGATGAGAATTTCGCCGAGGTCGATCTCGCGATCGAGGGGTTCGGCCGGATCTTCGCCTTCCGGGTCGACAATAACTTCGTGCTGTGTGTCGTGGGTCGCGGCACGCGGATCGAGGGGCTGAAAGCGGCGCTCAAACTCGGTTTCAATGTGAGCGGATATCGGCTCGAGCGTGACGATGCAGTTCTGGATTACGTCGGCCTTCAACTTGCCCTGCACCCGGATGCCTTTCGAACGCCAGCGTGTCACCGTCATGTCCGCCGACAAAGCATCTATTCCTGCTATGTCCAAATAGGCTGCAATCGATGGGATTTCCGCAGGCGTCGCCGAAATCGTTTTGACGAGCCCGCCTTCGTTTATTTTCGATACCGCAATCATGCGGCGAAAGCCGTGCTCGGGCGCGGCCTCTTGGCGGTTCTTTGTCACGGCGCCGGCCACGCAAAGGTGCCGGACACAATGTCATTATCTTCAGCGGCTTGCAGCGCTTCGGATGCCGCGCGCACATAGGTCGCGAGCGCGTCGAGATGGGTGGTCGATACTTCGGCACCGCGATAGACGTTACGATGGAGAGCCGCGCGCAACGCCGCAACGTCGCCGCCTTTCAATGCATTTTCGTAAGCCATTGCGCGACCGTAGAACGCCTGCACCATGCCTTGCATTTTTTTCGGCACGGTCATGTCTCCGTTTCCCAGTTCGCGCAGATTTTGCTCCATGTTGGCAAACATCTGGTCGAACGTGGCTTGGGCCAATTGTTTGCCGTCGGTGCGCACCGATTTGAGGCGTGGCAAATAGAGGCCGGCATGCAAGACAATCAGATCGAAACGACCATCAATTGTGTCAGGAACCTCCATCGCCGCGTAAAACTGCTCGCGCCGCGATTGCTCAACCAGGGCGTTGTAGATCCATGCCCCGTGGCGCGAGCGGTCGGGCCCGCGGGTAAAGAACGAAAAAAGTGTCCGCACAGGTCCTGGCTTCCCCGAGGTTTTGAGGCTTTCGCTTGAAATTAGGCAAGCACAGCGGTACGTCAACAGACTGTTAAACCCCTTAGCCACACATTGGGAGTATTCCAATGGCATCGCGCCCGCTTGTCGCAGCGTCTGTTCTCGTTATGGCCGGTCTCGCCGCCTGCGCCCCTATTCGCGATGTGCGCGGATATGTGCCGGACGATGAAAAGGTGGCCTCGGTCAAAGTTGGCGGAGACACGCGCGATTCCGTTCAAGAAAAGCTCGGGACGCCCTCCAGCACCGCCGCTTTCGGCGATCCGACTTGGTATTACATCTCGACCGAGCAAGAGCGCTATGCCTTCTTCAAGCCCGAAGTGACGAAGCGTCAAATTCTGGCGGTCGAGTTCAGCGACGACGGCAAGGTTGCGGATTTGCGCACGTATGGCATCCAAGACGGACAAGTGATCGCCATGGTCGATCGCGAGACGCCGAGCCGCGGCAAGGAGATGTCGTTCCTGCAGCAAGTGTTCGGGAACATGGGCGCCCTGCCTCCGAGCGCACCCGGCGCCAACAATGGACCTACACGGCCCGGCGGCGACGGCAAATAGAGCTTCGTGTTGAGGGA
This sequence comes from Alphaproteobacteria bacterium, assembly GCA_021413465.1. Taxonomy (GTDB): domain Bacteria; phylum Pseudomonadota; class Alphaproteobacteria; order Micropepsales; family Micropepsaceae; genus SZUA-430. The sequence goes on from JAIOQG010000072.1 coordinate 1,980, forward strand.
ATAGGGATTGGTTTTCCAACCCCTATTCCCCATTACCTATTCTCCAATCACGACATGTGCGCGAGCGCGGCCAGCAGCAGCAGTGCCACGATGTTCGTGATCTTGATCATCGGGTTGATGGCGGGGCCTGCCGTGTCTTTGTAGGGGTCGCCGACGGTGTCGCCGGTGACCGCCGCCTTATGCGCTTCGGACCCTTTGCCACCGAAATGACCGTCTTCGATGTACTTCTTCGCGTTATCCCAAGCGCCGCCGCCCGACGTCATCGAGATGGCAACGAACAGCCCGGTTAAAATCACGCCCATCAGCATGGCGCCTACGGCGGAAAGCGCTGCGCCCTTGCCGGCGATCAGCATGACGAACACGAACAGTACGATCGGCGATAAGACCGGAAGAAGCGATGGTATGATCATTTCGCGGATCGCGGCGATGGTCAGCATGTCGACCGCGCGTCCGTAGTCAGGCTTTTCCGTACCCTTCATGATGCCAGGCTTTTCTTTGAACTGGCGGCGGACTTCTTCAACCACGGCCCCGGCAGCGCGACCGACGGCCGTCATGGCCATTGCGCCGAATAGGTATGGCAGCATGCCACCCAAGAACAGTCCGACGACAACCCAAGGGTTAGAAAGGCTGAAGTTGACGATGACCGCAGAAACTCCATCCAATTCCTTGGCAAAGAACGGATACTGAGCGGCATTTTCCATGAAGTGGCGCAAGTCGGCGGTGTAAGCCGCAAACAGAACCAATGCGCCGAGACCGGCGGAACCGATCGCGTAGCCTTTGGTGACGGCTTTCGTCGTGTTTCCAACGGCGTCGAGCGCGTCGGTCGTCTTGCGAACTTCTTTGTCGAGGCCCGCCATTTCGGCAATGCCACCGGCGTTGTCGGTCACCGG
>JAIOQG010000073.1 GCA_021413465.1 Alphaproteobacteria bacterium
GTGAAGATGCGGTCTTGGTCGGCTAGCATTTAGCCACCCTTCGCATAGAGAGCGGGATCGGTAAGCGTTTGCGGTCCGCCTTCGGGCGCCGAAGTTTGGCGGCCGATCTGGGAGCCTGGCTTCGGCTCGCGGCCGGTGCGCAGATCGTTGATCAGCGCTTCGGTGCGAGGACCATCGAGGTCTTCGAAGAAATCGTCGCGAATTTGCACGACGGGCGCATTCACGCAGGCGCCAAGGCATTCGACTTCCATCCACGAGAACTTGCCGTCCTCCGACACCGTTTCTGGATGCGGATGAATGTGTTTTTTGCAGGCCGCAACGACGGCGTCCGAACCGCGCAACCAGCATGGCGTCGTCGTGCAGACTTGAATGAGGTTGGCGCCGACCGGCTTCAAATTGAACATCGTGTAGAAGGTCGCGATCTCGAGCACGCGAATCTTCGACATATGCAGCATCTCGGCGATGACGCGGATCATCGGCTCGGTCACGTGACCGCCGTTTTGTTCCTGCGCGCGCCAGAGCAGCGGTACGACGGCGGAGGCTTCGCGGCCGTCCGGGTATTTCTTGATCTGCTTTTCCGCCCACGCCTTGTTTTCCGGCGTGAACGCGAAGTTGGCGGGTTGTTCGGGGGCGAGACGGCGGAGGCTCATCTGTCGATCTCCCCGAACACGATGTCGAGCGAGCCCAGGATCGCGGAGACGTCGGCGATCATGTAGCCTTTGCAGAGAAAATCCATGGCTTGAAGATGCGGAAAACCCGGCGCGCGGATTTTGCAACGGTAGGGTTTGTTCGAGCCGTCGCTGATCAAATAGACGCCGAACTCGCCCTTCGGCGCTTCGACGGCCGTATAAACTTCGCCTTCCGGCACGTGGTAACCTTCGGTGTAGAGCTTGAAGTGGTGGATGAGCGCTTCCATCGAGTGCTTCATCTCGGCGCGCTTCGGGGGGAAGACTTTGCCCGAGGTTTCGTGCACGGGGCCTTTCGGCATTTTCTTGATGCATTGCATCATGATTTTCGTCGACTGGCGCATTTCTTCAATGCGGCAGAGATAGCGATCATAGCAATCGCCGTTCTTGCCGACGGGAATGTCGAAGTCGAGTTCGGAATAACATTCGTAGGGTTGCGCGCGGCGCAGATCCCAGGCCATGCCCGAGCCGCGTACCATCACGCCGGAGAAGCCGAGAGACAGCGCGTCTTCCGGCTTCACGATGCCGATGTCGACGTTACGCTGTTTGAAGATGCGGCTTTGCGTCAGCAGGCCTTCGATATCGTCGATGACTTTCGGGAAGTGCTCGCACCATTTGTAGATGTCGTCTAGCAACGCTTGCGGGAGATCTTGATGGACGCCGCCGGGACGGAAATAGGCCGCGTGCATGCGGCTTCCCGAGGCGCGCTCGTAAAAGACCATGAGCTTTTCGCGTTCTTCGAAACCCCACAGCGCCGGCGTCATGGCGCCGACGTCCATGGCTTGGGTCGTCGTGTTCAAGATATGCGAGAGCTGGCGGCCGATTTCGCAGAACAGGACTCGGATGTATTGCGCGCGCGAGGGAACCGTAATGCCGCAAAGTTTCTCGACCGCGAGCGCGAAGGCGTGCTCTTGATTCATCGGCGCGACGTAATCGAGCCGGTCGAAATAGGGTACCGCCTGCAAATAGGTTTTGTGCTCGATCAACTTTTCGGTGCCGCGGTGAAGCAGGCCGATATGCGGGTCGACGCGTTCGACGATTTCGCCGTCGAGTTCGAGCACCATGCGCAGCACGCCGTGCGCTGCAGGGTGCTGCGGCCCGAAATTCAGCGTCATGTTGCGGATTTTGGGCTCGACGCCGGGTTCCGGTGCGGCGCTCATGACTTTGTCGCCTTTTCGTCGCCGGGAAGAATGTGCTTGGCCCCTTCCCACGGCGACATGAAATCGAATTTGCGGAAATCCTGGGTCAATTTCACGGGCTCGTTCACAACGCGCTTTTGTTCGTCGTCGTAGCGCAATTCAACAAAACCCGTGAGCGGAAAGTCCTTGCGCAGCGGGTAACCGGTGAAGCCGTAATCCGTGAGCAGGCGGCGCAGATCGGGGTGACCGGTGAATTGTAGGCCGTACAAGTCGAAGGCCTCGCGCTCGTACCAATTCGCGGCGGGCCAAACTGCCGTGGCGCTGGGCACCGGCGCATCTTCAGCCACCTCGATCTTCACGCGGATGCGATGATTGCGATGCAAACTCAGCAGATGGTAGACGACGTCGAAGCGCTTTTCGCGGTTGGGGTAGTCGACACCGCAAAGGTCGATCAGCTGCGTGAACTTGCAGACTTGGTCGTCGCGCAAGAACGTCAGCAGCCCGATGATGGTGTCGGGCGCCGCTGTCAGCGCGAGTTCGCCGTAGGCCATGCTCGATGCGATCGCAAAGCCGCTACGCTTTTCGAGGATGTGAGCGCTGAGTTTTTGGAGAGCTTCTGACATTGCGGGCTCAGCGGATGATGTTGCCGGTGCGGCGAATTTTCTTCTGCAAAAGCATAAAGGCGTAGATCAACGCTTCAGCCGTCGGCGGGCAGCCGGGGACGTAGATGTCGACCGGAATGATGCGATCGCAGCCGCGCACCACCGAATAGGAATAGTGATAGTAACCGCCGCCATTGGCGCAGCTTCCCATCGAGATGACGTAGCGCGGTTCGGCCATTTGGTCGTAGAGCTTGCGGATCGGCGCTGCCATTTTATTTGTCAGCGTGCCGGCCACGATCATCAAGTCCGACTGGCGCGGCGAAGCCCGGGGCGCGGCCCCCATGCGCTCGATGTCGTAACGCGGCGTGATGACTTGCATCATCTCGACGCCACAACAGGCGAGCCCGAACAACATCGGCATGATCGAGCCGGTTCGCGCCCACGTAATTAGGTCGTCGGCGCGGGCGAGCATAAAGCCCTTATCGTTCAGGGCTTCACGCGCATTCAGAAAAAACGGATCGTTCGGATCGACAGGGGCCGCGCCTTCAACGCCGGAACGGGCGGCCGAAAGAGCCGGAGGCTGGATCACTCCCATTCGAGCGCCCCTTTCTTCCATTCGTAAATGAAGCCCACCGTCAAAATGCCGAGGAAGCCCATCATCGACCAGAAGCCAAAGGGACCGGTGTCGCCCAGCGTGATGGCCCATGGGAACAGAAACGTCACTTCAAGGTCGAAGATGATGAACAGGATCGCGACGAGATAGAAGCGAACGTCGAACTTCATGCGTGCGTCGTCGAAAGCGTTGAAGCCGCATTCATAGGCCGACAGCTTTTCGGGATCGGGACTGTTGGGCGCAATCACAAACGGAACCAGCAACAAGACAAGTGCCAGTACGCCTGCGATGCCGAGAAAAATGAGAATCGGCAAAAATTCGACGAGTATGTCGGTCATGGGTGCCCAGCCGGGCTCCTGCAGGATTGCCTAATCCTACGGTGCGCCCTGCCCCTCTAGATGAGTGACGGCTTGCAAGGTGGCCCGTTCCTTACCGGTTCGTCACACTGCCCGCCGCAGTCCAGCAAATCAGTCAATTCCGGGCGGAAGCTAAAGAATGTGCGACGCAAAGCAAGCAAATAGGCGTGCGCTTTCTGCGACACTTCTGGATGAAATGGTGGCGGCGCGTTTCGACCGTCGGAAGCGGCAGGTGAGTCTGGTTCTGAAAACCTTCGCCAAAGGCCTCAGTGGCCAAGCCGGCGTTTTAGCCTTCGCACATTTCATAAGCGAAGACTGGCGGGAGCGACGGGACTCGAACCCGCGACCTCCGGCGTGACAGGCCGGCGCTCTAACCAACTGAGCTACGCCCCCCGCAAAAGGGCTGGGCCCTAGGGCCCGCAAGAGGGCGGTGTTTAGGGCAGCCTCCCCCAGGTGTCAAGGAAACCCCATCTTGCTCCAAGCACTTCCTCGCCCCTAACCTAGGCACAGAGACTCTCGGGGGATCAATGCCAGCCAAATCAAAGACCTATGGAGAACCGGCGAGCGTTCAAAAATACGTCGCCGGTGTCGCCGACAACATCGAAAAGGCGACCGGGAAGAGCCTGAAAGAGTGGTCCAAAATCGCTAAGACCTGCCCCCACGAAAAGATGTCGCAACGGCTGCGCTGGTTTAAAGACGAACACGGGCTGGGTGCGGCACGGGCCGGTATCGTGCTCGATCGGGTGTTCGGGAAAAAACCGTTCGGATGGGACGATCCAGACACGTTGGTCGCGAATTTGTTCGCAAAGAGCTTTGCTGAGCAGCGCCCGTTGTACGAGGCCGTGATTGCCTTTGCGCGCAAGCTCGATGGCGTGGTCGTGAGTCCGCGGAAAGGTTACGTCGCGCTCTATCGGCTCCGGCAATTGGGCGCGCTTCGCCCAAGCAAAGAAGGTTTGATGCTTGGTCTGGCCCTGCAAAAATATCCAAAAACCCCAAAGCTCCAAAATGTGGAAGGATTCGGTGGCGGAGAGCGCAACAAGAAGGCCATGGTTCTGACATCGCTAAAGGACTTCGACGCCGAAGCTAAGGGATTATTGAAGGACGCTTGGGCGGAAAATTGATGGCACGCCCACTGTTCGACGCGAGCCAATACGATTGGTCGCGGCCCGTCGACAGCTATTGGGAGTCTCAACGCGACACTCTCCCCGCGGTAACGCAATCGGCGTTGATGCGCGATGAGACCACCGAGGTCGCGATTATTGGCGGTGGCTATTGCGGGCTCTCTGCCGCGTATCATCTGGCGCGCGCCGGCATCGAAGTCTGCGTTCTTGAGGCCGGGCCTATCGGTTGGGGCGCATCGGGGCGCAATGGCGGGTTTTGTAGTATCGGCGCGTCTTTTCTGGGTGCGTCTGAGTTGACGGCATTGTTTGGCGAAGCGGAAACGCTTTCGTTTTATCGCGTGCTGGTCGATGCGGTGCGGACCGTTGAGCAGTTGGCGCTTGAGGAGTCTATCGACATAAGGCGCCAGGGCGACGGCGTGTGGACGTTCGCTCACAAAGCGAAACGCCTGAGAGAGCTGCAATCCCAGGCGCAGATCTTGGAGCGGATCGGCGTCGCGTGCGAGGTCGTAACAAAAGCCGGGTTCGAGGCGCGGGCCTTTCGCTGCGACGAGCAATACGGCGCCCTGTTTGAGTCTGCCGGATTTGGTTTGGGTCCCCTCGCCTTTTGTTCCGGGCTTGCACGCGCCGCCGCAACAAGAGGAGCCACACTGCATGCGCGATCGCTTGTCACCTCTTGGAGGCGAGAGGGAGGCACGCATCTTTTGGTTACGGCATCCGGCACGGTGCGCGCGAAGCGCGTGATCGTGGCCGGCAACGGCTGGCTGCCTGAGGAGCTTTGTCCGGCGCTTGCGGGGCGCGTGATGCCTGTGTTGTCCAACATCAACGTGACCCGCCCGCTAAGCGAGGACGAACTTCATCGCCAGGGGTGGAAGACCGAAGCGCCGGCGTCGAATACACGCGCGCATTTGGCATATCTGCGGCTGTTGCCCGACAAACGTCTTCTGTTCGGCGGGCGGGGCGATACTACTGGAACGCCTGCCGGCGGGACCGCGATGCGGGCCTTGTTGGAAAGGCGGATGGGTAAGTTATTTCCCGCACTTAAAGACGTCGAGATCACACATTCCTGGCGCGGTTTTATCGCGGCGACGATGCGGCTGACGCCGGCCGTTGGCGAATTGCCGGACGATCCCAGCGTGTCGTACGCTTTCGGATGTCACGGCAATGGGGTTGCCTTCATGACATGGGCGGGTCGGGAACTTGCCAAGCGAATTGCCGGCACTGCGGGTGGGTTGCCAGCGCCGCTACGAGGACTGCCGGCGCGCTTCCCTTTGCCAAGTCTGCGCCTGTGGCAGCTGCGCGCAATTCTTGCGCGCGCGTGGCTCGAAGACGCGCTTTTGTAGTTACGGTTTGCCCGTCGTTGCGAAACTGGCATAGCGCGTCAGTTGTTCGAGCAAGACGCCATCGACGGCTTTTGACAAATCCTTGAAGTCGCCTGCGTCGTGTCCGCCGACGTCATAGCGCAACGTCACTGTGCTGCCGTTCGATTCTTTCGCGGCTTTGAATGTCACCGTCATAGAGCCCGCGACGCCCATGAAATGAAGTGGCCCGAGGCCGCCGGAGAAGACCAACATCGCGCCAGGCGCGGCATGAACGACATCCATGTGCTTGACGAAGCCGCCCTCAGGGAGCGTTTCACACCAGCAACCGCCAGGCCG
>JAIOQG010000283.1 GCA_021413465.1 Alphaproteobacteria bacterium
CGGCCGCGTCCCTACTAAGCTCAGCGGGGGTAAACGCAGAGACGGAGACGTACGATGACCCAAAGCGCGATCGACTGGGACGTCGCGCCCACCTCCGATCCGGCCGTCGACGCCGGAACGGCGATGGCAACAGTGCTGCCACGTGCCAAGACGATTCCGACGCGACGCGTCGGGGTCGTCAAATCCTATACGCCGCGTAAAACATTTGGACTGGTTGCGGCGACGGCGCAACCTTGCGATGCGATATTCAACATCGAGGACGTGGCGCCGGATGATCGGGCGCGGCTCGATTGCGGGCAGACGGTAACCTTCGAAATGATTGCTGGGCCCGACGGTCCATCGGCAAGGCAAATCCGGATCGACGGTACGACACTGCCTCCACCGCCGGACGATGCCATGATTTCCAAGGGCTGGCGCTGACGCCGTGCAGGTATTGTTTGCCAAGCGCGTCTTTCAGACAGCAGGCATTTATGGCCTTGTCGTGCTCGTCCTTGGCTACGCAACCTTTCTGTTCGGATCCGGAGAGTACCTTGTCGCAACGAACCACCCCGAATATGTGCATGGTTTTTTCGTAGCGACTTTTGCTTGGCAGATCGCTTTTCTCCTCATTGCCACCGATCCTGTGCGCTACCGGGTTTTGATGCTGGCGGCGATGCTTGAGAAATTCCCCTACACGCTGGCGACGTTGCTGCTTTATGCCAACGGCGAGATTCAACCTCTTATCCTGGCATTCGGCCTGGTCGATGGTGTGCTTGGCGTGCTGTTCGGCATTGCCTATGCCGCGACTGAAAGCGAAACGAGCGCCGACTCGTAGCCCGGTTGCTCAGCCGCTTGCGCCAATTTGAAACATCGCGGCGCAAGCGCGGAACCCGCGAAGCGTGCATCCGTGCAACACACCGTTGGTGTGCGCGATTTCTTTGCCCAACTCGTGTTTACCTTCAGAGATTGTTAGAGCGCCGTTCGTACTCTCGAAACCAGAAAAGCGGCTGAAAAGAACACTTAACGGGCGTTCATCCGCGCTAACAATTCATTGCAAGCGAACGGTATGCGTGGGGTCAGTAAGTTAGCGGCGCTGAGCGTTTTGCTCATGTGCGTATGGCCGGTCGTCGGCGCCGGCGCGTCGGAACTCGACGGTGTGCGAGCGCTCGCGCGCGAAAAAGCCGCTGCCGTCGGCCTCATGCGCGCGAAGGCCGCCAACATCCTCACAGCCGTTTCCCAAGACCGCTTATTCGCTGCGTATCTCAATGCGACCACGCAAGGCGAAGGCGCACGGGTTAGAACGCGGATCGAGCATGCCTTGGCGACGTTCATTCACCGCTATGGATTCAATTCGTTTCAGTTGATCGACCGGTCGGGCGCCGTCGTCACCTATGTTTCGACGGCGAAGGCCGCCGCGGTGGCGCAGGTCGATGTCGTCAAAGATCGCGGGCTTGCTTCGGGATTTGCTCAACAGAAGATGGGAGTCGTTTCAACGGTCATGCGGCCGGCCGGCGGCACCGAGTGGGACATGTCGATCGTCGCGCCGATCAGCTTGCGCGGGCAAACGGAATTCGTCTTGCGCGCCGAACAGGACGGCGCCGCCTTTCAGCGTGTGCTTGCCTTGGGCAGTGATGCTAAGCGTTACATTCTGCTGCTCGATGAGCACGATCAGCTTCTCTACGATAGCCGCCCGCTCAAAAGCGCGACGCCGCTCGCGATTGCAGGCCAATCGCCGGCTGCGTTGCGCCGCGCACTCGGCGGCAAAGGCGCAGAGGGTTCGGGGCTAGTGGGCCGACCGAACGAGAAATTCAACGTCAGCTACTACAAAACCGGCGACTGGACGGTGATTGCCGTTGAGCCCGTGCTGCCACCGCGCCGGTGCACCAAGGATGGGGATCGTCTATGTGGCTAAGAATTAGAGTTATTGCAGCTTTCCTCATCTGCATCGCCATCCCCTTGACCATGGGGATGGGCGCTGTCGTTCTGGGCACACAATATTTCCTGCAGGACGACGCGAACCAAAGGCTTCAAGCGGCGACGTCGTCGGTTCTCGCTGCGATCGAAGAGCGGGCTGCGCAAAACCTGTCGCATCTGAAAGCGTGGAGCAATCTGCCGCTGATGCAGGATGCGCTGATTGGCGACAATGGCGGCGACATCGCGCGCACCTTGGGCGATCTGAAGGCACGCTATGCGGATTTTTCTTCACTCGCCGTGACCGATTCGCGCGGGATGGTGATCGCCTCGACCGAGAAATCCGACCGCGGGGCAAGCCTGGCGACGGATGAAGGATTTCACACCGCATCGTCGGGTTCGACATTTCAAAGTGGGTTCGGCTTTCGTCGCACGGATGCACCGGAGACGATCTGGTTTACCGTTCCTTTGATGGCGAGCTACGACCAACAGACGGTCATCGGCACACTGACGGGCGTGCTGGACTTCGGCGCGCTGGCGAAATCGGTGCTGAGCAGTTCCGCGCTTGCGACGCTCGGTGCAAAGGAAACCCATACTTTGGTGTTGGCGCGGCGCAACGACAAGCATGTTGTATTCGCGTCGCGGACCGACGCGCGCATGCTGCAAGCGTTGCAGACAATCGACGACCGGACGTCAGCCGCCGGCGTCGAACTTACTTGGTCGGACAAGCCGTTCCACGTTGCCAGCGCCGGTTTGAAGCCGCGCAGCGGTGCACTTGATCTTGTGCTGCTGGCGCGGGGTATCGTTCCCGTCTCGTCGACCACTGCGGTCGCGGACAATTTGACGAACGCGTTCGCGGCGGCGGCGGGCGCCGGCCTGCTTATCGCACTGTTCCTGGCTTGGACGTGGTCAAACCCGCTTGTGCATGTCGCAGGGGCGATGAATCGTCTCGGTCAAGGAGACGTTTCGTGGCGCATCCCGCCGATGTTGCCGCATCACGCGTTCGCCGATATGGCACGGTCCCTCGAAGTCTTCCGTCAGACGAAGATTGTGCGGGACCGAGTCGTCGCACGCGAGCAAGCCCTACAGGTGTCCAAAGACGATGCCGCAACGGCGGCGCTTGCCAAATCCGAGCATCTGGCGAGCCTCAGCCGCGAACTCAGAACGCAGTTGAACGCCATTGTCGGGCTTTCCGAGCTGATCAATCGCGAAGCACTTGCCGCCGCCGGCAATTTGGAGCATGCGGGATATGCGAAGGACATTGCGCGTTGCGGCGTTCAGCTTCTGGCCGTCATCAACGATTTGTTCGATCTGTCGGAAGCCGAGGCTGGCCATCTTGCGCTCAACGAGTCGCAAGTCGATCTGACGGAACTTGTACGCGAGAGCGTCGACCTCATGGGCGATGCGGCGCGCATGGCGAAAGTCTCGCTCGCGGCGCAGGGCTGCGACGAACCGCTTGCCGTGCGCGCCGATGGTCAGAAGCTAAAACAAGTCTTGTTCAATTTGCTGTCGAACGCGATCAAGTTTACGTCGGAAGACGGGCACGTGAGCGTCTACGTGAAAATCTCATCCGATGGCCGTCCGACGATCATCGTGCAAGACAACGGTATCGGCATGCCGACTAATTTGTCGCCGATCGCCTTGACGCCGTTCAGCGTCGGCGACGACGCGCTGAACCACGGCCGCCACGGCGCAGGTCTTGGATTGCCGCTGGTGCGCCAATTGGTGGACCTGCATCAGGGATCGGTCGAGATCGAAAGCGAGATCGGCAAGGGGACGACTGTGACAGTTGCCCTGCCCGCGTCACGCCTCGTTGTCGAAACTGACGAAGCTGCGCAACGCCTCAGTGCTTAGAGCGCAGGCGCGGCTGCGCGGAACAATTTCTCCGTCGCTTCGTCGGCGGGGAAAAAGCTTTCGATGCGTAGCTCGTCGGCGGTGATGTCTTGGGCCGTGCCGAACGTCGCGATGACGGTGAACAGCGAAATGCGCGCACCGTCTTTTTCCACTTCGAGCGGCAGTACCGGCACCAGTGAAGCGCCTTCCGCCGCCCAAAGCGTTTCGGCATCTTGGTGCTGAGCGAGTTCGGCGAGAACGACTTTCATCTCTTCGCCGGCAAGCGCCTCTGCCTCCCGGCGTGCGCGATGCCAAAGCAGCGGCGCGATCGCGTTCCAATTCGCGACATAGGGCTTGATGCCGTTTGGATGAAAAAACAAACGCATGAGATTGCGATTTGGGCCGCCGACGCGCGTCCAAACATCGCCGCCCATCATGGCCGCGAGCATCTCGAAGGGGCGGTTCGACAGGCGTATGTTCCACGCGCGGTCGATAGCAATGGCGGGGAACGGTTCATGGTTCGACAACATCAACCGCACCGCATTCATGACCTGAGACATTTGCGGATCGTCCAGGGGACGCGCGCGAAAAACCGGCGCAAAGCCGGCTGCCGTCAGCCAATCGTTGCGCTCGCGCAACGGGACTTCCAGCGTCTCGCTCAGTTGCAGGAGCATGCTGCGGCTCGGCTTGGCGCGCCCCGATTCGAGAAAGCTGACGTGGCGCTGCGACACACCGGACGACAGGGCCAATTCGAGTTGCGACATGCGGCGCTTTTGGCGCCACGTTTTGAGCAGCTGAGGAAAGCTGCTTTCACTGCCGGAACGTCTTTCGATGGTCGATAACGACACGTGTGCACTCCTTCATTCCTGCCACCATCGTCTGAGATTGGGTGGCGTTCAATGACCTCAGAGGTAATTGCGGCGATACAAAACTCTCCGTTCGATGCGTCCGGTCAATCGGAGGAAGCACATATGTCTACGCGTCTGTTGTTGCCGTTGGTTACCATCACTTTGTTTGGCGTTCTTTCCGCCCTTGCCCTCATGGATGTCGGCTATTGGAGCATCATCGCACCGCATTTCCAAAGCTGGGGCGGGGCACAGGTGTTTACGGACCTGGTCATCCTGGCGGTTCTGTCATGCGTCTGGATGGTGAAGGACGCGCGGCAGCGCGGCGCCAATGCCTGGCCGTTCGTCGCGATCACCCTGGTGGCCGGGTCGTTCGGACCGCTGCTGTATCTCGAGATGGGCGAGTTGCGAGCGAGCGCCGGAAAGCCCGTTTCCGCCTGAATGCTCCAGAGCGGCGTGTGCGGGGTGGGCGTGCCCTGCACATCGTTTTTTCATGCGTTGATCTATGCCAGGGCGCGCGACACAAACCAAAAGGTGCCAAGCGCAAAAAGGGAAGCCGCAGTGACGTCGAAGGCGAGTGCGGGCACTTGTTTCAGTGTTTTTCGCAAGATCCAGATGGCCGCGCCAAACAGAGCGAGCGCGGTCAGTTGCCCGGCCTCGACACCGAGGTTGAAAGCCAAGAGCGTCAGCAGAAGTCCGTCGGCGGGTATATGCAGCGCGAGCAACGGACCTGCAAAGCCCGCACCGTGCGCCAAGCCAAATACCGTTGCGATTGCAGGCGCCACAATCGGGGCGTCGAACTGGCGGGCCAGCGACATCACGGCTGCAAACAGCGCGACTCCTGCAAGAACCATCCAGGACAAAGACGGCAAGCCCAAGAGCCAAGCCAGCATCGGTAACAGCAGAATGCCGATGGCACCGACGAGGCCGAGCCATGGCGACAGTCCACGCGCGCGCGCCAAAGCGTCGCCAGCCGCCCAAGCCACGGTAAAGCCGATCAAGGCTTCTACGGCCGC
>JAIOQG010000284.1 GCA_021413465.1 Alphaproteobacteria bacterium
GAGTTCATATTGAAGTATGGACAAAAAGGCTCCGCAGCCACATTTCAGACGTAGTCAAATGATGCACTGCACAAAATCGGGAAACCGTTGAAGGCTCCAAGGGCGAAAGCACAGCCTTCGTAATGCACTGCCGCCGGCGCATCGAAGTCCGGCCTTTGTACTTGCGAGGAACGCTGTCATGGAAGCCAACCCCAGTGCCGCGCACGCTGTGCGCTGTCCGGCCGCCGAACGGCCGGTGTCCCCACCTCCCGTCGGCATACTTAAAACGCTCGTCGAAGCGATCTCGAATCTGGAGCGCGCGACGTCGCCAGAGGCCGTGTGGAGCGTGCTCAAGTCCTACTCGATGCAATACGGCTTCGACTACATGCTCGTGCTGAGGGGGGATGACGAACTCGCCCACGGTGTGGCGTCGGCTGTTTTGTATAACGACATGCCTCAAGGATTCGTTGAGCGGTTCGACCTTGCGGGGCAATCCCGGAACGATCCGCTGGCGCTGCGGACGCTTACGGAAGTGCGTCCGTTCACGGCGAGTGAGTTATGGGCGGGCCACCTGAACGAAAGCCAAAAACGCGCGCTCGCGCTCCTCTCCACCTCGCTGAACGTGATCGAAGGCATTGTGGTGCCGGTCCGTCCTGCGGCAGCGCTGGAAGGGGTCGTTCTTCTCTGCGGCCAAAAGCCGGACACGTCGCCGATACGGCGCTCGACGCTCCAAGTGTTGGCGCACTGCGCCTTTGAGCGTGCGGCCGCTATTGATGCCTCGCCGAAGCGCAAGGATGGCGGACTGTTGTCGCCGCGTGAAACGGAGTGTCTCCGCTGGGCCGCCGCAGGAAAAACCGACAATGAAATCGGTGTGATCCTCACAATCAGCCCGCGCACCGCGCGCTTTCACATCGAGAACGCTAAGAAAAAATTCGGCGTATCGACGCGTATTCAGGCGGTGACCGAGGCACTTCGGCTGAAAGCCATCGCCGCCTGAGGTGACCCGTCTTTGTCGACAGCTAGGTCTCAGCAGCCACGACTGCCATGTCCCGACACAGACACATGGTAGAAAAAATGCCGTCCTCGAAGGAATCAAAGTCGAATGTGTCGACGGCCGCCGCCGAGGGTGCAGCCCTTGCGGCGGAGCGCGATCTGATTGCGGAATTGCAAGATCCGCACACGCACCAATTTCTGAAATCGTACCTTGCGATTACGGACGAGCAGCTCAAAGCGCATTTGCGCCGCCTGGTCGAAGAAACCCGGCTCCACAACAGTTTCGACGTCAAGAAGAAGTAAGCCGCCTGACCGCGCCAGCTATCATCCTAAGTTGGCGATTGCCTTAGAGTTTGCAACAGCGACATCGTCGGAAATCCATCGGGCACAAGCCCGGCAGTGCGCTGAAAAGAGCGAATGGCTTCGCGGGTTTTCTTGCCGATCACGCCGTCCGCTTCGCCGACATCGTGCTTGCGCTGCGCCAGCAGGGTCTGCAACTCGACCCGGTCGCCGCGCGATAGGATCGGCTGCTCGCCGCGGGGCCACGGTTTTTGAAAGGCCGGCCCGCCGTTGAAACGCTGCGATAGTTCGCAAATCGCCAGCGCATAGGAAACCGCATTGTTATAGGCGAGCACCATCTTGAAATTGGGGTAGGCGATAAAGGCGGGCCCCTTATGTCCCGCAGGCACGATGATGGCCGCCGGAGCGTCTTTGTCTTGGCCCTTACGCCGCGTCAGCGCCCGACCGTTCGCAAGCGTCACGGAAAGATCAGCCCACTCGCGCACGGGCTTTTCGATCGAAATGTCGGCAACGCTGTAATCGAAGTTTTGGGGCAGTGTAACCTCGTCGAAGCAGGGCGCGCCGTCCTGCCAACCCTTCTCGCTCAAATAGTTCGCCGTCGACGCAAATACGTCCGCGCGCGTGTCCCAAAGATTTCGCCGTCCGTCGCCGTTGCCATCGACCGCGTATTGCAAAAACACGGTCGGTATAAATTGCGTTTGGCCCATGGCACCCGCCCAGGAACCGATCATCCGTTCGGCGGTAATGTCGCCTTGATCGATGATCTTGAGCGCCGCCAAAAGCTGCTCGCGCCCGAAGGCGGCGCGCCGGCCTTCAAAACCAAGCGTCGCCAACGCCTCAATCACGTTGAACCCGCCAAGCGTGTTCCCGAAATTGCTCTCAAGGCCCCAAATCGCCGTGATAATGCTTGCCGGGACGCCATATTTGTTTTCGGCCCGGCCCAGCGACTTTCGATATTGCCGCATCAGCGCCCGGCCGCGTTTGACACGGTCGGCCGAAACCGCACCGTCCATATAGTCCCAGATGGCGCGGCTGAATTCCGGCTGGTTTTCGTTCAGTTCGGCGATGCGCGCGTTCAGCCGTACGCGCTGAAAGGCCGCATCCAAGGTACGGTTGCTGATGCCCTGCGTCCGCGCTTCCGCCTTCAGGCCCTCGACCCAAGCCGAAAACGCGGCCGAACGGTCCTCCGCGTCGGGAATCGGTGTCGACATCCGAACGGCGGGATCGGCCATGGCGATGGTGGGCGCCACCGGCAAAAAGGCCACGGAAACGGCCAACGCCGTCAGGAAACGTCGGGCCCAGGCCCGTACAGTGCGCGAAACATACATGACCATTCGGATCGCATGTTGTTACCCCGAAAGGCAAGAGAATGGCCGTCACATCAACAGCGCTGACCGTTGACAAGGCTTAATCCGCGCACTAAAGCTCCGCCCCTCCAAATCGGTCCCAGATAAGCTGATGACGACCGACCGACGCTGCGGGACTGATCATGAAAGTAAGAAATTCGCTGAAATCGCTGAAAGCCCGCGACAAGGACTGTCGCGTGATCCGTCGTAAGGGTCGCGTCTACGTCATCAACAAGAAGAATCCGCGCTTTAAAGCCCGCCAAGGCTAAGCTCTCGCACGCCCGACGTAACGAACGCCTAGCGCGAAGCGCGCAAGGCCCCGATACTGCACGCCTGGATTCTTCCGACCAAGGCGATATCCCCCAATGCGCATGCCGGAACTCGACAGCGGCATCTTCCTTAGGCGCAACGCGCTGATCGAGGGTCTGCGCCGCCTGGTCCCGGACGGGGTGATCGCTGAAGACGACGCCCTCGTCGCCTATGATTGCGATGCCCTCACCGCCTATCGCCAGAAACCGCTCGCCGTCGTGCTGCCCAAAACCGCCGACCAAGTCTGCGCCGTCTTGCGCTTCTGCGCCGAGCAAAAAGTCAAAATCGTCCCGCGCGGCGCCGGCACGTCTCTCTCGGGCGGCGCACTGCCGCTTGGCGACGGCATCTTGCTCGGCTTGTCGCGCATGAAC
>JAIOQG010000288.1 GCA_021413465.1 Alphaproteobacteria bacterium
AGTCTTCGACATGGCCCGCGCCCGCCGCAGCCAAGGCAAGGGCACGCTGCTTTTCGTCGACGAGGTTCATCGCTTCAACCGCGCCCAGCAGGATTCGTTTCTTCCCGTGATGGAAGACGGCACCATCATCCTCGTCGGCGCCACGACGGAAAACCCCAGCTTCGAACTTAACGCCGCCGTCCTGTCGCGCGCGCAAGTTCTGGTTCTCAACAGGCTAACCACCGATCATCTGGAACAGCTGCTGCAACGCGCCGAACAGCACACCAAACATCCGTTGCCGCTCGACGCCGATGCACGCACGGCGCTAAAGGCTATGGCCGACGGCGATGGTCGCTTCATACTGAACCTCGTCGAAGAAATTCTCGCGCAAAAACCGGCGCAACCTTTGACAACCGCCGAACTCGCCCGCTCGGTGCAGAAACGCGCGCCGATTTACGACAAGGGCAGGGAAGGGCACTACAATCTGATCAGCGCCCTGCATAAATCCGTGCGCGGCTCGGACCCCGATGCGGCACTCTATTGGCTCGCCCGCATGTTGGCCGGTGGCGAAGACCCGCTTTACATCGCCAGGCGCGTCGTGCGCATGGCGGTCGAAGACATCGGCCTCGCCGACCCGCAGGCCCTGGCACTGACGATCGCGGCCAAAGACGCCTTCGATTTTCTGGGCTCGCCCGAAGGCGATCTCGCCATCGCGCAAGCCGTGCTCTACGTCGCCGCCGCGCCCAAATCGAACGCCGCCTACACAGCCTTTGGCGCTGCAAAGGAAGCGGCAGCGCGTTCGGGTTCGTTAAGCCCGCCCATGCACATCATGAATGCGCCGACCCGGCTGATGAAAGATCTGGGCTACGGCAAAGACTACGTCTACGACCCCGACACGCCCGAAGGCTTCTCCGGGCAAAACTACTTCCCCGACGACATGCCGCGCGAAGCTTACTATCGCCCGACCGAATACGGCCTCGAAAAGGAAATCAAAGCCCGGCTCGACCGCTGGGCCGTCTTGCGCGCGAAGAAGAAATGAAATCCCGCAACACCGCGCGCGCCGTCCTATTCGATCCCGCCAACCGCGTGTTGCTGTTCGAATTCATCTTGCCCGCAGGCTTCATCGCCGAAGGTGCGTTGCATTTTTGGGCCACGCCCGGCGGTGAGATCGAACCGGGCGAAGACGTGCGCGACGCCGTCGCTCGCGAGGTGCTCGAGGAAACGGGCATCGAAAATTGCACCTTCGGCCCGGAACTCTGGTTCGGCTCGAACCTTCTGACCTTCAAGGGCGAACCGACCAAAACCCTTGAGCGCTTCTTCCATGTGAGCAGCCCGAGCGCGCATCTCGGTGCGACCAATTGGACCGACATCGAGAAAGAGGTGATGCGCTCCCATCGCTGGTGGACAGTGCCCGAACTGATCGCCGCCAAAGAGACGATTTTCCCGCCGCGCTTTGGTTACCTCGTCGAGCATTTCCTCAAACACGGCACGACGGGTCCACAAGAGATCCCACTTTAAGCTCAAGCGCAGCCGTGCCATACCGCGCCCCATGGGCATGGTCATTTCAATCGGTTTGGGCGGCGCCGTCGGCGCGCTCGCCCGCTACTTTCTCTCAAGCCAGATCACGCATGTTTTCGGGTCGGGATTCCCTTGGGGAATTCTGGCCGTCAACGTGCTGGGATGCTTCGCGATGGGTGTCATCGCCGAACTCGCCGCCCTGACCTGGAACATGTCGCCCGAAATGCGGGCCTTCCTGACGACCGGAATTTTGGGCGGCTTCACGACCTTTTCCGCTTTTGCGCTCGATACGGCCCTGTTGACGGAGCGCGGCGACATGACGAACGCGATGCTGTATGTCGCTGGATCGGTTGGCGGTTCGCTCGCCGCACTCTTTTTGGGATTGGCCCTCGTACGGGCACTGACACCATGACCGCCGTTGTCCAACTCAAGATCAAACCCGAAGAAGACGGTCTGCGCCTCGATCGCTGGTTCGCGCGCCACTTCCCGCAGCTGACTCACGGCCGCTTGGAAAAACTTTTGCGCACCGGACAGGTGCGCGTCGAAGGCGCCCGCGTCAAAGCAAACCACCGCGTCGCGGAAGGCCAAACCGTTCGCGTGCCGCCATTGCCGATTTCCTCTGAGGTCGTTCAGGCGGAAAAACCGAAGCCAAAAATCAGCGCCAAAGACCGCTCGCTGATCGAAGATTTGGTTCTCTATCGCGATAGCGAAGTCATCGTCTTGAACAAGCCCGCAGGCTTGGCCGTGCAGGGCGGCACCAAGACCGAACGCCACATCGATGCCTTGCTGCCCGCACTGGCGCGCGAAGGCGAAGACCGGCCACGTTTGGTTCATCGCTTGGATCGCGACACTTCCGGCGTGATGATCGTGGCGGTGACGGCGCGCTCGGCGGCGGCGCTCGCCAATGCCTTTCGCGCCCGCGACACGCAAAAAATCTACTGGGCGCTGACGAAGGGCCTGCCGCTGCCGCGCTCGGGCAAGATTGACGCCTCGCTCATCAAACGCGCCGCAGCCGACGGGCGCGAGCGCGTGCGTATCGCCAACCAGGATGAAGACGAAGAAGCAAAATCCGCCGTCACCCTCTACGACGTTATCGAAACGGCAACGACCATGGCCTGGGTCGCGCTTATGCCGCTCACCGGCCGCACCCATCAGCTGCGGGCGCACATGGCGGCCATCGGTACCCCCATCGTCGGCGACGGCAAATATGGCGGCGAGCCCTCGCGCAGCCACGGCGAAATTCCAAACCGCCTCATGCTCCACGCGCGGCGCCTGCGCATCCGCCATCCCAAGGGCCACTACCTCGACGTCACCGCGCCGCTGCCGCCACATATGGCCACGGTCTGGGATATGTTCGGCTTCGACAAGAACGACAAGCGGGACTCGTTTAAGGAGTAGCGGACATGCCAAAGCGTGCAACGCCGGAACGCCCATCCTTCATCCGCCACTGGAGCGAGATCGAACGCGCGGCGCCGATCCTCCACCCGCACAGCAAAGAGCCGATGGTGCGCACCGCGCCTTTTTCCGCGCGCTTCGAGATCCGCCGCATCGGCATTCGCCACGACACGATCATGCCGGGCTGGCGCTCGTCGCAACCGCATGCCGAGCGCGACGAAGAAGAAATGGTTCACATCCTCGAAGGCACGCCCGACCTCTGGATCGACGGTTACATCTACCGCCTAAAGCCGGGAGACACCGCGGGTTGGCCGGGCCGCGACGGCATGGCGCACTGCCTGATCAACAACACCGGCAAACCCGTCCGCATGCTGACGATCGGCGAGGCCTCGCGCTACAATTCGAAAATCCACTTTCCGCTTACGCGCGACATGGACGAGTGGCTGACGAAGAACGACAAGCTTTGGATCGAACCGCCGAAACGAAAGCTTGGGCCCCACGACGGTCTTCCGGACGCCGTGCGCGGCAAGCCCTCGCCCGCGAGCAGCATCGCGAAACTCAAACCGCCTTGCGTCGTCGACTGGAAGAAAATCTCGCAAGACAATTCGCACTATCCGAACGACGACGAGTTGATGGCCGTGTGGTCGCATCTGACCGTTGCCCTCGGCATCACGCGCATCGGCGTGGGCCACGATCTATTGCAGCCGGGAAGGCGCACGTCCTGGCCGCATGCCGAATTCGACGAAGAGGAATTCGTCTATGTCGCCGAAGGCACACCCGATGTCTGGATCGACGGCCACCTGCATCGCCTGCGCGAAGGCGACGGTGCAGGCTTCCCGGACCGCACGGGCATCTCGCATTGCTTCATCAACAACACCGACAAACCCGTGCGCTTGATCACGGTCGGCGAAGCCTCGCGCCGCCGCTCGAAATGCGTCTACCCGCTCCACCCCAAGCGCAACAAAGAGATCGGTGACGGGCTTTGGAAGGATGCGCCAAAGATGAAACTAGGCCCCCACGACGGCATGTCGGACCTGCGGCGGGCGGAAGTGAAGAAGAGGGCGCGAAAGTGATGTCAGGCACCCGCCTCCCCCTTGTGGGGAGGCCAGCGAAAGCGAGCGCAGCGAGCCTTGAGCGGGTGGGGGTATGGGTAGCGCCGGGCACCCCCACCCGCTCGAATTCGCTCCGCTCTTTCTCGTTGGCCTCCCCACAAGGGGGAGGCGGAACCAGATTGCCCGCGCCATGGTGAAACCCGGCCCCACACGCTTCTACAAAACCGTCTCCGTCACGGACGCGGCCCCCTTCGCGATCCCGCTTGACGGCAAATCGATCAAGACGCCCTCAAGCCACGCCTTGACCGCGCCTACGCGAACCCTCGCCGAAGCCGTCGCCGACGAATGGCGCGCGCAAACCGAACACATCGTCCCCGACACGATGCCGCTCACCAAGGCGCTCAACACCGCGCTTGATCGCGTCGCCGCCAATCGCGGCGCCGTCATCGCCGACCTCTCCAAGTACGCCACGAACGATTTGCTCTGCTATCGCGCTGCACACCCGGCCGAACTGGTGCGCCGTCAGTCGGCCGCCTGGGATCCGTGGTTGGAGTGGGCGGCCGAACGCTTCGGTGCCCGTCTGGAGGTCGTCACCGGCGTGGTCCACATCGATCAACCGCCGGAGGCGCTCGCCCGCTTAACCACGGCGATCGCGGCCCACGACGAATTTCACCTCACGGCG
>JAIOQG010000289.1 GCA_021413465.1 Alphaproteobacteria bacterium
ATCCAGGCCTTCTCCGCCCGCGACGCCGAAGCCCACGAAGCCTTCCGCGCCCGCATCGCGCGCGCCGCCCTCCCGGCCAATGTCTCGGCCGATCCCTCCGCCATTGCTTGGCTCACGTCCGCTGCCGCCGTCGACAGCGCCGGACCCAGCGATCACATGGCGTTTCGCCTCTCCTCCATCGCCCGCATCTTGGACGACACCTTCGATAATGACCTCCTGAAGGGCATATGGGCCCATGGGGCGGTTGCGGGGACGGGGGCATCTCCGCGCGCACCGGGCTCAGGCGCGCTCCTGGCGCGTTCTTGGGCACTGGCCGGCGCCGCCCCCGATTTGGGCCTTCGATTCGTCGTCGGCGGCCAGACGGCGCTGCGGGCCGCTCTGCTCGCGCAACTCAAGCGCTACAACAACGCCGACGTCCGCTTCGGCGCCGAGGTGAAAGAGATCACCGCCCAGCGCGACGTCATCCAAGGCGTCGCGCTTGTCGACGGCGACGTCCTACGCACCCCGCTCGTCGTCTCGTCGCTGCCGCCCGCGCGCAGCCGTGAAATGCTGACCGGCTTTCGCCGCCCGCCGCCGCTGACGCCCTTTGCACCCTCGGCCGACGCCAACGTCGCGCCCGCCTTGCTCAAACTCACGCTGGGCAGCCTGCCGAAATTCCCCGGCCTCGACCCCGCAACGCTCAGCGCCGGCGCCATCCTGCGCATCGAGCCCAGCATCGCTCGCCTCACGCGCGCGCACGGCGCCTTCCGCGAGCGCACGCTGACGACCGAGCCCTGTTTGGAACTGCGCTTCAGCCCCGGCACTGCCGTGGGAGGCAAGCCGCGCTGGGACGCATTCGTCGCCATGACCTATCTGCCCATCGTTACCGTCGACGGCCCCTGGGCCGGCAACCGCCGCGACCGCCTGCGCACGCTCTGCGTCAGAACCATCAACGCCATCGTGCCGAGTTTCGGTGCCGCGATCGAAGCGGCCGAAATCCTGCGGCCCGTCGAATCCGAAACCGTAATGGACGCGAAGGGCCCGGCATCCTTGATCGCCATGGCGTCCCTCGATCTCACCGCCGTCCCCGAAGCGCGCGCCGCCGCCGCGGGCGTGCTGTCGAAAGGCATCACCATCCTCGAGCCCAGCATCTACGCAAGCGCGGGCGAGGCGGGGCTCTTGGCCGCCGCCGGCATCCTTGGCGCCCGCGCCCGGACGGCCGCCGATGCGTAACGCAGCCCCCGGATCGGAATTTGACGTCATCGTCATCGGCGGCGGTGTGAACGGTCTCATCTGCGCCACCTTGCTCGCGCAAGCCAAACGCCGCGTCGTCGTCGTCGAAGCGCTCGACCGTCTCGGCGGCGCCTGCACCACGATCGAACTCGTCGCCGGCCATCGCATCTCGGCCTTCACGCATCTATTGGGGCCGCTCGACGCCGGTGTGATGAAGGCGCTACGCCTGCAACGCCACGGGCTGCACTTCACCGCCAAGCAGATGGCAACGATCGCGCTGTCGCCGGACGGCCGTCACATCGTGCTCGACGGCGACTTGCGCCACACCGCCCATACGCTCTCCGCCCACAGCCCCGCCGACGGCAAAGCCTGGGCTCCCTTCGACAGCCGCTTGCGCAAGGCCGTGCAGCAACTCGAACGCTGGGTGCAATCGCCGCCCGGCGGTCCGTTCGATCAAGGCAACCGCGGCGGCCTATTCGCTGCCCGCGCCGGCGCCAAGGCCGCGCCCACGATCGATGCCGAAGTCGCGGCCTTTCTCGACGGCTCGATCGCCGATCTGCTCGACAGCGAATTTGAGACGCCGCTGCTCAAAGCCGCACTCGCCTTCGACGCCGTGCTCGGCAGCGCTCTCGGACCCCGCGCGCAAGGCACGGCGTTCCTGAGCGTGCTGCGCGCGGCGCTGGACGGCGAAACCGCCGAAGGCCTCGTCCATCCCCAAGGCGGCGCCGGCGCCTTCGTGGCCGCACTGGCCAAGGCCGCCGAAGCCGCCGGCGTGCACACGCGTCTAAAATCGCGCGTCGCCCATCTCCTCTTCGACAACGATCGCCTCGCCGGTGTCGAGCTTGCCAATGGCGACGCCCTCTACGCCCCGTCGGTCGTCTCAAGCCTCGATCCCAAAACGACCTTGCTCGCGCTCGGCGCCGAACGCCACTTGCCGTTCGGTTTGAAGCGGCAGTTGAAAGGTTTCCGCGCCGAAGGCTGCATCACCAAAGTCAATTTGGCGCTCAGCGCCATGCCGAACTTCAAAGGCCTCGACCGCAAGGCCCTGCGCGAACGTCTCATCATCTGCCCCAGCATCGACTACCTCGATCGCGCCTTTGCAGCGTACGAGCAGGGCAGCTACGCGCCCGATCCCGCCATCGAAATCACGATCCCCTCCGCCCACGATCCCTCGCTCGCCGCCCCCGGTCAGCACGTGCTGTCGGCCTATGTTCTGTACACGCCCTATACGCTTGCCTCGGGCTCATGGGACAAGGCCAAGCCCGAACTTATCGCCCGCGTCGGCGCCACGCTGCGCCAATACGCGCCCGACTTGCAGGACTTGATCCTCGCGGCCGACATCTTCACGCCGCCCGACATCGAAAAACTCGCGGGCAGCGCGGGCGGTCATTGGCATGGCGGCGATCTCACGCTCGATCAGCTGGGACCGCTGCGCCCGGCACCCGGCCTCAGCCGCCACGAAACGCCGGTTGCCGGTCTCTATCTCTGCGGCGCCGGTACGCACCCGTGCGGCGGCGTCACCGGCATCAACGGCCGCAACGCCGCCGAAGCGGTGCTCGCCACCACCACCGTCGCAGGCGTCAAATGAGCGACACGTCCCTGCGCGCCTTTCTGCCGACCCCGCTCCACCTGCGCACCGCCGAACTCTGCGCCACGAACGCCTGGGTCGAACACTGCGGCTTCACCGTGCCCGCGCTCTACACCTCGTTGCGCGAAGAGCAAGAAGCCCTGATCGCCCGCGTTGCCCTCAGCGATCTCTCCGCCCGCCAGTGTTGGACCGTGCAAGGCCCCGATGCCGCCGCGTTCTTGAGCACGGCCACCGTCAACGACGTGCGCCACCTTGAGCCCGGTCAAACCCAACGCACGCTGTGGTGCGACGACGCCGGCTTCGTGCGCGGCGAAGGCTTGATCGTGCGCTTCGCCAAGACCGAGTTCGAACTCTGGACCACCGTCGGCGACTTCGCTTGGTTCGCGGACGCAACGCTCGGCTTCGACGTGAAGGTCGCCAACGCCACCGGCACGCGCGCCATCATCGGCGTGCGCGGACCATCGACGCAAACGCTTCTCGCAACCGCCGGCTTAAGCGGCGAACCTGCGAATGCCGGCGACGTCGTGCGTTCGTCCTGGCGCCCCGCGCAAGTGACATTGATGCACGACACCAGCGGCGCCGGTATGGAACTGTGCATGCAAGCCGACGACGGCGTCGTTGTCTGGGATCGTTTGTGGCGCACGGGGGCAGGGCTCGGCATTGCCGTCATCGGCGCGCAGACGCTTGAAATTCTCCGCCTTGAAAACGGCGTCGCGCTGGCCGGCGCTGACTGGCAGCCGGCGCAATTCGCGCGTCCGCCCTCATCCCCGCGCGTGCCCTCGGAGTTGGGTTTTGCGCCCGACCTCACGCGCCGCTTCAACGGTGCCGAAGCGCTGCGCCGCATGAAGCCGCCGCAAGGCCAAATCCTGACGCAACTGATGAGCGACGAACCGCTCGCCATCTCAGCCGTAACGCTGCGCGGCGCCATCGTCGGACGCCTCACCTCGCAAGCCTGGTCGCACGCCCGCGCCGCCACGGTGGCACTCGGCTGGCTCGACCGCGACGCCGCCAAACCCGGCGCCAAAGTAACAGTCCAAGGCCCCAACCGCCCCGCGCGCGCCGAGATCGTGCGGACACTTTTCGACAAACCGCAGATTTGATCGCTCTTAAGGCGCGCCGACGCGAGAGATCACGTTTGCAAATGACCCGATCACATCCGTGCGCCCCTCGCGCCCCTCGAAACCAACCGGCTTCGTCCGGTCGATCCGATAGACGTTGAGCCTCGCCGTAAGCGCCGCGTCGGTCTCGGCGGCGGCGTCGGAGAAGAAGGTGATGGCGCGCGCGGCAAACCCGATAGCCGCGGCGATTGCCGTGTAAGACTGCGCCTCGCCCTTAGGCCCCGTCGTCGTATCGAAATACCCGCCGATCAGCGGCCTCAGATCGCCCGCCACGCTGTGCGCGAAATAGAGCTTTTGCGCTTCGATCGAACCCGACGAATAAATGAATAGCTTGACCCCGCGCGTGCCCCAGGCGCGCATCGCCTCGATCGCGTCGGGATAAAGATGCGCCTTCAACTCGCCCGACGCATAGCCTTCGCGCCAAACGATGCCCTGCAGCGCTTTCAGCGGCGTGATCTTCTTGTCCGCGTCCATCCAGGCAAGGAACTGCCGCGCCGCGTCGCCGGGCGTCGCAAGCGCTTCGTTCGACGCCGCCCGCGCCTCGCGCACGGTGGCCTGAACCTCGCTCGCGCTCCACTGCGCCTTCAACACATCGGCGATGCGCGCCCGCGCAAAGGGAAACAGCACCTCGCGCACGAAGGCGATGTCGCCGATCGTGCCTTCGATATCGAGCAGAACGGCGTGCGTCACGCCGCCTGCCTTTCCGACGCGTCGTAGCCGGGGATCGTCTCGGCAACCTTGTCGCCGGTAAACTCCGCCACCCAACCGTCGGGCGTCGTGAACAAGCGGATGGCGGCAAAGAACGGCTTCGCGCCCATGTCGAACCAATGGCGCGTGTGCGAGGGCACCGACAACAGATCGCCTTGCTCGCACACCACCTTCAGCACGTGCTGATCGTTGCGCAGATAAAACGCGCCCGCGCCTTCGACGAAAAAGCGCACCTCGTCGTCGAGATGAATGTGCTCCGACAGAAATTTCTTGCGCATCGCCTCGCGGTCGGGATGCTCGGGGTTCAGCCGCACCACATCGACCGACTGATAGCCGCCCAATTTCTGCAGCCGTTCCACATCGCGCGCATAGGCCTCAAGCACCGCGTCTTGCCCCGCACCCGGCGCCAGCGGCTTCGACGCTTCCCAACGCTCGTAGCGCACGTCGAACGGCAGCAACGCTTTCAAAATCTCGCGCTCGTCGCGCGTTGCGGCTTGGGGGCCGCGGCCCTTCGTCAGATCGAAAACGGTCAATATGGTCATGCCGGTATTCCCTTGAGCTTCAACATCAGCGTGAAAAGATAGTCGAAGGCGTCGAGATGGCGAAGTGTCTCGGTCGCGTCCTGCCCCCAAACATAAAGCCCGTGGCCGGCCAGCAAAAAGCCCCAGGCGGGCGTCATCCCCTTCAACCGGGCTTCGACCCGTTCGGCCAGCGCGTCCATATCCTGATCGTTGGCGAACACCGGCACATCGAGATGCGTTTCGTGCGTCTTCACGCCGCGAAACGCTTTGAGCAACTCAAGCCCCTCGATCCGCACGCGCGCCTCGTGCGCCAGCGCCAGCGACGCCAACACGGCCGGCAGCGCATGCACGTGCGCCACCGCCCCGATCGCGGGCGACAGGCGATAGATCGCATAGTGCAACGGTGCCTCCGCCGACGCGCGCGGATGCGCGGGCCCGTGGATACCCGCGCGGATGATGCCGTCCGCCGTGACCTTGCCCTTGTCGCCGCCCGACGCCGTGACGGCGCAGTCGCGCGCATCGATGCGTACCGAGAAGTTACCGCTCGTCGCCGGCACCCAATTCTTGGCGCCGCTATGATGGGCGAGCGCCATCACGCCGCGCACGACGTCGTCGGGAATGTGTTCGGCCAACGCAGTTTGCGCACCAGCGACGTTCATGCCGTTTACCTTCTTGAGACCTGCCGCACCGGACGGACCCCCGTTCGGACGGCTAAATATGTGATCGCGGCAGGCAATGTCATCCCTCGCGCGCCGATTTCCGCCTGCGCGGCCTCAAAATACCGCCAAGCGACGGAAATTCGTTCATCTGCCGTTCAAGTTGGTGAGACTGGGGCATTGGGTATGACGGCGCAAGAATATGGAACTGGCGATCACCATCCGCCCTGGACACACTGCGTCCGGCTTATTTGCTGAGTCTGGGCGTAACCGCGTGGTCGAAGACCCTGATGGCGAACTTGTTGCGCGTGTCGCCAAGGGTGACCAGGCGGCCGCACGCGCCATCATGGCGCGCCATTTGCCGAAGATTCTGACCCTCGCACGCCGCATGTTGGGCGAACAGGCCGAGGCGGAAGACGTGGCGCAAGATGTGTTTGTTCGGGTCTGGACGCACGCCGCGCGTTGGCAGCCGGGCCAAGCCAAATTCGAAACCTGGATCCACCGCGTGGCGATCAACCTTTGCTACGAC
The DNA here is from genome assembly GCA_021413465.1 of Alphaproteobacteria bacterium. GTDB lineage: Bacteria > Pseudomonadota > Alphaproteobacteria > Micropepsales > Micropepsaceae > SZUA-430. The sequence goes on from JAIOQG010000289.1 coordinate 6,333, forward strand.
CGCTTGCGCCGCAAGAAGACGGCGCCGATCGACGACGTGCCCGAACCTGTCGACCGCACCCCGGGCCCGGCGGCAAAACTGTTCGAGACGCAAATGGCCGGTGCCGTGAACGAAGCGCTGAAACGCCTGCCCGACAGACAACGCGAGGCACTGATCCTCTGCCACTACCAGGCCCTGACGAACATCGACGCGGCTGAGATCATGGGCATCAGTGTCGAAGCGATGGAAAGCCTGTTGTCGCGCGGCCGCCGCGCGCTCAAAGTTTTGTTGAAACCGCTCAGCGAACACGCATTTCAGACGAACGAGGGTGAGGGCGCATGACCCGCATCCGCAAGATGGACCTGACGACGATGACGAACGAAAGATTTGAAGCGCTGCTCGATGCCTACGGCGCCGATCCGCGCCATTGGCCGGATGCCGAGCGCGATGCCGCCTTGGTCTTCGCCAAATCGTCGGCCGCAGCCCAACGCCGTCTCGAAGAGGCGGCCGTGCTCGACCGCCTGATCGATCAAGCCGACACGGCGCCCGTGACGCCCGAACTGCAAGAAAAAATCCTGGCGACGTTCGCGCAGGCTCATCGCGGCGGCAGCTTGAGTGCGACCTTCGCCAGGCTGCTGCCCGGCCGCGCCGCCTGGGTTCCCGCAACCGCGCTCGCGGCATCGCTGGCGCTGGGCCTCGGCGTCGGAACGTTTCTGCCGGCGCTGGCAGGCATCGGCGAGGTGCCGTCGGCCGACGCGGCGCTCATGGCCTTCGGTGATGTCGACGCCGGCATGCCGTGGGACGATGCCGAGGAGGGCTCATGAGCGACGCACCTCACCGCGAACCCCGGCGTTGGGGCTTTTGGTTCATCGCCTCGCTGTGTCTGAATTTTTTTCTGATCGGCGTCGTCGTCACGGGCCTCTTGGTCGCGCGCAACCGCATGATTGCCGGCGCGATCAGCGGTGGGGGCGGGGGCTTGGCGCCGGAAACGGTGCTGCAGATGTTGCCGCCGTCGGGCGCGGTAAAAATGTGCGACGTCTTGGCGAGCCGGGTCGAAGACTTCCGCAAACTCGGCCGCGAAACCGTCGATGCCCGCCGCGCCGTATTCAAGATCTTCCGCACCGAACCCTTCGACCCGGGCACGTTCCGCCAGGCCTTGGCGCGTCTGACCGCCTCCCAAGTCGCGGTCCTGCAGGCGCGCGAAGCGGCGATCGCCGAGGTTGTGGCGCGCCTCGATCCGGACGAGCGCAAGAAATTCACCCGCAAGATCCTGCAGCGCTTGGTGTCGTTCGCCAGACCCGCCGAAATGCAAAAGGGCTCGGGCAAAATCGCCGCAATCTGCGAAAGCGTCGGCGCCGCAAGCGCCCAGACCCGCCGAAATGCAAAAGGGCTCGGGCAAAATCGCCGCAATCTGCGAAAGCGTCGGCGCCGCAAGCGCGAAGAACCTGCCGCAATAAAAAACCCTCAGCACCGTGAGGCGCTGAGGGTCGCAAGCCTAGAGGCTGTGTCGCGACGAACTAGCCGCCGCCGCGAATTTCCGTCCAGAACTTCACGATCTCGTCTTTGTTCTTAAGCCGCACTTGGAACGTGCCGCTCTTCAAGAATTTTTCGACGTCGCGGCTAAAGCCAAACTCGGCCATCTGGGCGTCGGTATAGTCCGCAAAGATGCTCGTGTTCGCCGGCCCGTTGTTCAACTTTTCAAGCTGATACTTCATCGCGCCGGGCGAGATCGAGCTGTCGATCAACGCATACGCTTTTTCGACGTTCTTCGATTCCGCGTGC
>JAIOQG010000406.1 GCA_021413465.1 Alphaproteobacteria bacterium
GGCGTGGCGGCTTCGACGCTTTCGGCGACGCTGATGCGGCTTGAGGCGCTGGGATACCTGTCACGCGTCAGAGCGGCGGCGGATCGCAGATTTGTGGCGCCGAAGTTGACGCCGAAGGGTCGCGACGCCGTAGCCGGCACATCTGTGCTGAACGCTGCGCGCGTGGCGGAGGCGCTTGAGAACCTTACACCCGCCGAACGCAAGCGCGCCGTCGACGGTCTGGCGTTGCTCGCCAAGGCGGCCTCCGCCCTCAAGCGCCACGCGAAGGGATAGAGCGTGGGCCGCGAAGCGTTGATCGAATTTGTGTCGGGCAAAGAGCGCGCTCAGGTTCGCGCTCATCTCGACTCTTTCGCTTTGCAGCTGAGCGGCGCGAAGAAATTGATCGTGCCGCTGAGCGACGTGCGCGCGGCTATCGCCAGCGGCGATTTGCTGAAGGTCGAGACAAAGGCAACGAAATTCACCCTCGCGCTTGGCGCCAAGGAGGCGGTGGCGTGGGCGAAGAAGATTCTGAACCCGCCCTCGCTCGCCGACAAGCTCGGCGTAAGACCCGACACCATCGCGCTCCTCGTTGGCGAACGCATCGCGGCGATCGACGAAGCGGTCGCAAAGGCCGCCAAGGTCGACCGCGCATTCGCACTCACGGAGATGAAGGCAAAAGCCGCAACGATCATCGTCCTCGCCCTCGTTTCCGATACCGCCGCGAAACAGATCGCCGCCGCCGCAAAGGCGCTCGGCCCGAAGACCGCGCTCTGGCTCGCCTACCGCAAGGGCACAAAGCCAAACGGCGACGACATCATCATGCTCGCTCGCAAAGCCGGCCTAAAAGACACCAAAGTCGCTCGCATCTCGGAAACCCACACGGGCCTGCGTTTCATTGCGGCCGGATGAAACGGGCATGTGATTACCGCTACTTTGCAGATTGCAGCCCTATGCATAGCCTCTCCGCATGATAGATCGCCGCTCACTCCTTGTAGGCTTTGCCGGCGTCGCCGCGCTCAACGCTATTTACTCATCCGGCGCGCTTTCGGCGGCCCCGCTTGCGCTCGATCATTGGGCGCAGGACGTCGCCGACCTGAACCGCGATCTCGCTGCCGCGAAGATCTCGCTGATCGAATGGCAAGATCGTATCGCCGCCCTCGACACCGGCGTGAACCTGGCCGAGCTGCGCCGCTATCTGGACTTCGACCGCCTGACGAAGGCGATGGCGTTTCCGACGAACCTGGCCGAAACCGCCGACCCCAAATTTCCAGCCTCGATCAACGTCGCCGGCATAGAGCGCGCCTGGTTCATCCGCTTCTTCGGCATGCGCAAAGGCGGTGCCATCATCCCGCACGTCCACAACAATATGGTCTCAGCCCACCTTGTGATCGAAGGCCAATTCCACGCCCGCACCTTCGATCGCGTGCAGGATTTGCCGGAAGAGAAAGCCGTCCTGCTGCGCCCGAAACTCGACCGCGCGATCAAGCCGGGCGACGCCATCTCCATGTCCGATGACCGCGACAACGGCCACTGGCTCATCGCCGAAGCCGACCGCAGCTTCACCTTCGACGTCGGCGTTCTCGGTCTTTCGAAGACGCGCACGTTCGGATTGAAGGCGGACGACTATTCGATGATTTTTGTTGATCCGACTGCAAAGCCCGAAACAACAGACCTCGTCCGCGCGCCGACGCTCTCGTTCGGCCAGTGCCAGGCGAGATTCGCACCGTAGGCTCGCTGTAAGGGACAAAGTGTAATGAAGGGGACCAATCCTGGGAGTGCAGGCGTCCCGCCTGCTCTTCGGGACTCTGCGCAGCAATTGTCCTCAACGGATAGTCAGCAAAAAGCAGGTGAGACGCGTGCGTCCCAAGTCAAACGCCACGCTTTATGCGCAGAAAGTGACGTTCAATTCCGGTCTTCGGCGCCTCAGCAACCGTTCCTTTCGGAGTTTCCAGACCCTTATGTATTTTCCTTCGCTTCCGTCCGCTTTTTGAGCAGCATTGTCGTGAGAAGTTGCTGCACAAGCATCCGACGCACGCTCTCTAGCGGTAGCCCTGCGACAGCCGGAACACAAACTCGGTCTGCATTCTCTCGCTGTCTACGGGACGACCATCGACCACTCGAGGGTGATAATGCCGCTTCAAAAGTGCACTGAGTGCGGAGGCCTCAAAAACGCCTTGTGGATGCGACGCGACAACAGTCATGTCCGTCACACGTCCATTAGCGGCCACGGTGAATTCGATCTTCACGAAACCCTCGCGGCCACGTTCTTCCGCTTGCCTCGGATACTCTGGTTGAACTGAGCTAATCAACGTGGGTCCGACCTCTTTTCTTTGACGCATTTCCATCGGACGGTTCGGCCGTAGTTGAAGAGACGGACCTGGCGGTGCCTGTAGAGTTGGGCGCGAACCTGGCACGTCAATGTGACGAGGGGTGTCGCCGCGCTGCGCTTGAACTGGCGCTGGAGCAGTTGGGATGACGACAGGTGGAACGTGATGGGGAATGGCGTCTTGAGTCCTTTGTTGCGCTGCCCACACGACGCCAAACACCACACACGCGGAGAGCATTGATGCGCCGATGCTCATCCCTAACCACCTGCAGATTCTGTAGATTAGACGGGCCAAATCCCAGCTATTGCTCGCGGCCTCGATTGGGTTGTTTGACATGTTAGCCTCCGCAATTGCAGCACCGACTAAGATTGTGTGCGTGGGCGACACGCCACGCCTTTTTGCAGACGGTCTTTAGCGGCTTAGGGCGCAAAGGAGACGGACCTGTGACGGAAAATAGTTGGATCTAGTCGTGTTGCGCTGGTGACAATTCGGGGCCATCTTAAGCCGCGAACAAGCAGGGATTGGTCTATGCCTTCACATGCGGAAGACCCACCAGCAGCGAGAATGAAGATCAAATTTTTGATAGAGCATCCTGAACCGCGCGCAGTGCTCCATCATCAGCCAAACCAGACCGATTTTGTTGAGAAGCTCGGAATAAAGAGGTCGACCTTTCGGGATCAACTGCTGAAGGACCGGTTCTCTTTGGAGGTTCAGTCCACCTTGGCGCAAAAGCTGGGGTTTGGACGTGACTGGCCGGAATGGGCGACTGGGACAGCGGACGAGTTTCGTGATCGATACATTGCGGAGCGCAAACGACTTACAATGGATCGGCGCGACGTCACCGCTCGAATTGGGCGCGGGCCTTGGCAAGAGCCGTCAGCAAGCTCAATCGTCGGACTCGCCGCTATAGAAATTGACGGAAGCCAATTCGGTCAAGGGTCAGTCGCAGTCGAGGTTCTTCTCTCGTGCGGAGAGCCCTTCATACTAGGAAATCGCGTGAGCATACGCAGCGGCCGCATCGAGGTGCGGTGCGCTCCTGGCTTGATAAGTAAAGACACGCTTCAGAGGTGGATAAACGATGGTGAGCGGCAGGCACCGAATGCGCATGGCGGGGTGAAGATCGCATTTGAAGCCGGTACTCGCAGCGCGCCCGCGTGGAGAGTGACTGCTATTGGTACAAAAGTAGGGTCAGCGTTCTTGGATCCTGGCTTTGCTACTCTTGAGGAGCTTGCACCTGGGGATACCATTGAGGCTCGCCTGGGAACTTGGCTAGGTGAAATCGAGGATACTGGCGAAGTTGAAGATGGTAGTGATGGCCTCGCGCTCTTAGATAACACGGGAGCCGAGTTGCAGATCACGTCGGCGCAATTGTCCATTCGAAAGCGACGCGTCATCGCGTGTATTCGGAAAAAACTGTTCTCTGCGGATGCTAACGGCTACGTGGTGCTCGCTACCCATACACTGAATGTCGTGGAGGAGAAGTCTTGAGCGCGTCGCGCCTAAGTGATCTTTCGCGTCGCATTCGTGATGTTGTCGACGCGCCGACCGACGATCTGCGCACTTTGTTGCGAATTGGCGGGTTGGATCCAGCGACGGATCTTCGTTTTCAAGATTGGTCGGATGCCTCGTTTCGCGGCGAGGACTTGTCGGGTTTCGATTTTACAGGAGCCCGCCTGCTTCGTTGTGACTTTAGTGGTGCGAAAATTAAAGGTGCTCGGTTTGACCAGGCGGTAATCGACACCGCTTGCGCTGACGCTCTCGCGGCAACTGGTCTTTGGCGCGCCGCGGATTGGCCAGACTACGATCACGCGTGGCGCAAGCCGACGAATTTTGTCTTGGATGGCCACCTGCGTCCAGGCGATGTGTTCTGCGACTCGCCCTATTCGCCTCGCATGGTCGTTATACCGCCCGGGAGATTCATGCGATCTTCTGGCGTCACGGCGGCGATACCTTACACCTTTGCAGTGAGTCAGTTTGGAATGAGCCAGTTTGGAATTGGCGCGCCAGGACTGCAGCACTTTGTGAAGAATCGGTTCCAGCGCCACGACCTTGATGTATTGGGACTCACCACGGATGTCATCAGTTGGGCTGTTGCGACGGAGTACGTAAGCTGGTTGAGCGCACGAACGGGACGGGACTATCGGCTACTGTCAGAGTCTGAATGGGAGTACTGCTTCGACAGTGGACCGAGTGGGTCGGAGCAGCACGGAGCGCTCGAGACTCAAACTTCCTGGGGTCGTTCCGCTAACTTGTTTGGCCTGTATCACTTAGAGGCGGGAAGATGGGATTGGTGCGATGATCATTGGCATTCTGACGCCAGCGAAGTGCCTGCGAATGGCGAAGAATGGTACGACGACAAATCAAACCCAGCTCGCGTTCTTCGCGCAAATTATACGTTCAAGCGAAGTCAAGACCCCGACAATCGCATGCCTGGGAGCATGACGGCGAAGGCAGGGCTACATGTAGCTCGGCTAGTCGGTGTCCGCTCAGTCGACGCGAATTGCGGAGCGGCCGCCGGCAATGGAGAGATTCAATCTCGCCTGCTAGACCGCCTGGAACGCTCTCGCACCAACAGGCACAAAGTGCATCGCCTTCTGTACAAGAAGGAAGTGTACGAGGAGTTCTCTTGAGAAGCACAGCGCCTGGCTGATGATGAGCGTGGGCAAGGACGGCCCAGCGCGTTGGAAATAGGGAGCGCGCATGGTAACGCCGGTGCCGGGCTAGTTTTCATCCATCTTCAACGCCGCGATAAAGGCTTCCTGCGGGATCTCCACGCTGCCGAACTCGCGCATCTTCTTCTTACCTTCCTTCTGCTTGTCGAGCAGTTTGCGCTTACGGGAGATGTCGCCGCCGTAGCATTTGGCGGTGACGTCTTTCCTGAGCGCGCGGATGGTTTCGCGGGCGATGACTTTGCCGCCGATGGCGGCTTGGATCGGGATTTGGAAGAGATGTTGCGGGATCAGTTCTTTTAGTTTCTCGCACATGACGCGACCGCGCATTTCGGCGCGCCCACGGTTGACGATCATCGAGAGCGCGTCGACCGGTTCGGCGTTGACGAGGATCGACATTTTGACGAGATCGCCTTCGCGGTAATCGTCGATGTGGTAATCGAAGCTGGCGTAGCCGCGGCTGACGGATTTTAGACGATCGTAGAAATCGAACACGACTTCGTTGAGCGGCAGGTTGTATTTCACCAGCGCGCGGTTGCCGGCATAGGTGAGATCGATTTGGCGGCCGCGGCGGTCTTCGCAGAGCTTTAGGACCGAGCCCAGATATTCATCGGGCACCAAGATCGTCGCCTTGATCCAGGGTTCTTCGATCTTTTCGATGCGCACGACGTCGGGCATGTCGGCCGGGTTGTGCAGTTCG
>JAIOQG010000407.1 GCA_021413465.1 Alphaproteobacteria bacterium
ACGCCCTTCGGGTCGCCTTCGGTGCCGGAGGTGAAAAGGATGACGGCGGTTTCTTCGTGGTTGGGCCACGATTTCAACGCCCAATGCGGGATGAACGAGCCGACGACGGCGGCGATCTTGTCGATCGCGGTCAGGCCTTCGCGGACGTCTTCCAGATAGACGATTTTGGCGACGGTGGAGAGTTCTTCGATCAGCTCATGCAGTTTTGCGAGTTCGACGAATTTGTGCGCGGTTGCGATGACTTTGATTTCGCCGGCAGCGCAGGCGGCTTTCAGATTGCGCGCGCCGGAGGTGAAGTTCAGCATCGCCGGCACGCGCCCGAAAGCGTGCACGGCATAGAACGCAAGCACGGCGCCGGCGCCGGTCGGCAGCATGATTCCGACCGTTTCTTTGCGCTTGGCATATTTGCGCAAGGCGCTGCCCAAGGCGAAGGAGGCGCGCACGATTTCGTCGTAGGAGAGTTGCCGGTCGTCGGCATCCCAAAGCGCAATGGTTTTGCCGCCGAAGGTCTTGCGTGCTTCGAGGAGGGCCGAGGTGACGGAACGGCGCGTGCGGCGAATATCAAAAGGGGGGCGCGAAGGTGCGGCCTCAACGGCTGGCAGTGACACTGAAGTCCTCCCATGCGGCTTCGGGCCGCTCACGTTTTGTTTCAGATAGGGTAACACTCGGGCGGGCTCAAGCAAGCGCTTGGTTGATTTTGTCAAAATATGAGTAGAATCAGACACTTGAAATTTGAGGGAGCTTACATGGTGATGCTTAGCAAGCGGTGTGATTCCTCTCCTGTCGCGCTATATCTGTGAGCCATGACCACTGTTTTCGATCAATCCGCCAAAGATTTGCGAGCGCTCCGGCATCCGGAAAAGCGCGAGCGGCCCGTTAACCCCATTCAACGCAAGCCCGACTGGATCCGTGTCAAGGCGCCGGGCTCGAAGGCCTATCTCGAGACCAAGGCGATCGTGCGCGCGAACGGTCTGCACACGGTGTGCGAGGAGGCGGGCTGTCCCAATATCGGCGAGTGTTGGACCAAGAAGCACGCGACGTTCATGATCATGGGCGACACGTGCACGCGCGCGTGTGCGTTCTGCGACGTGAAGACCGGCATTCCCGGCTTGCTCGACGCGGACGAGCCGGCAAAGGTCGGCGATGCGGTGGCCAAGCTTGGGCTTGAGCATGTCGTGATCACCTCGGTCGATCGCGACGATCTCGCCGACGGCGGGGCGGATCATTTCGCGCGGACCATTCGCTCCATTCGCGCTGCGGCACCGGGAACGACAATCGAAGTTTTGACGCCGGATTTCTTGCGCAAGCACGGCGCGCTTGAGGTTGTGATCGCGGCGAGGCCCGACGTGTTCAATCACAATCTCGAAACGGTGCCGCGGCAGTATTTGAAGATACGTCCGGGCGCGCGTTATTTCGCGAGTCTGCGGCTGTTGCAGCAGGCGAAGGAAATCGATCCGGCCACATTCACGAAATCGGGATTGATGGTGGGGCTTGGCGAAACGCGCGAGGAAGTGATGCAGGTGATGGACGATATGCGGGCGGCGGAGGTCGATTTCATTACGATCGGGCAATATCTGCAGCCGTCGGAACGCCATGCCGCGATCGACCGCTTTTGGACGCCGGAGGAATTCGAGGGTCTGGCGCAGATTGCGCGGGCGAAGGGGTTTTTGATGGTGGCGTCGTCGCCGCTGACGCGCTCGTCCTATCTTGCGGGCGACGATTTCGCGCAGCTGCGCTCCGCGCGCCAGGCGCATCTTAAGCGGGCTTGAGCGGGCCTTGCCCCGGCACAGCGAAAATCGCTTTATTCCGTATACGGACGAACAGATGTTCGCGCTGGTTGCGGATGTCGAGCGGTATCCGCAATTTTTGCCGTGGTGCGTGGCGACGCGCATAAAATCGCGCGAGGGCGACACGTTTACCGCCGATCTGTTGGCCTCGTTCGGCGCCTTTCGCGAGCAGTTTACGAGCCGTGTCGTGCTGAACCATGCGGGGAAGGAAATCACGGTCGACTATCTCGACGGTCCGTTTGCGCATCTTACCAATCGTTGGCATTTCGCGGCGGTGGATGGCGGCTCTATGGTGCATTTCGACATCGACTTCGCGTTCAAGAGCAAGATGCTGGAGACGCTGATCAGCGGCGTGTTCACGCGGGCGGTGGTGAAGATGGCTTCGTCGTTCGACGCGCGGGCGCACGCGCTCTACGGCAGTCCGGCGGCGTTAGGCGAGCAACCGTTGTAGGAGGGTCAAGGCGGCTTCGATGCTCTTGGTGCGGATGTGTTGACGTCCGGTGTCGCCGAAGCGGTGCTCGACGCTCAGCGTTGCGTGGCCTCGGCGTGCGGCGGCGAAATGTACCAGGCCGACGGGTTTCTCCGGCGAGCCGCCGCCTGGACCCGCCACGCCGGTGACGGCGACGGAAAGATCCGCCGGCGCATGTTTCAAGGCGCCTTCGGCCATGGCCCGCGCGGTTGGTTCGCTGACCGCGCCGAATTGGTCGAGTGTGGTTTGCGGCACGCCGAGCAGGTCGCGCTTTGCCTCGTTGGAATAGGTGATGAAGCCACGCTCGAACACATCGGAAGAGCCGGCGATTTCGGTCAAAGCGCCGGCGACCAGTCCGCCGGTGCAGCTTTCGGCGGTGACGATCTTCAAGCCTTTGTTGCGCGCCTTGGCGAGGATCGTCTGCGCGAGCTTGAGAATTTCAGCGGAGAACATAGATCAAATTACCCCCAAGATGCGGAGGGCAGCGAGCGGCAGGAGCGTGTAGAGACCGGCGATGAGGTCGTCGAGCATGACGCCCGTGCCGCCTTCGACTTCTTGATCGGCCCAGCTTGCCGGCCAGGGTTTCAAGGTGTCGAACAAGCGAAAGACCATGAAAGCGGCGAAGAAGCCGGACAAAGTGACCGGCACAACGGAAAGGGCGAGCCATTGCGCCGCAACTTCGTCAATGACGATCTCCGGCGGATCCTCGCGCCCAGTCAGCGCTACATAGCGGTTCGACGCGTACCATCCGATGGCGCCGACTATTGCGGCGCCGACGATGAGAGCCGGCCAGCCGCCGAGGATGGCGAGCAGCCAACCAAAGGGCAGGGCGGCGGCCGAGCCCCAGGTGCCGGGCGCGAACGGAAGCAATCCGACGCCGCCGAAGGTGACGATGGCGGTCACGGGCTCTCGCAGGGAGCGGCCTTCGGGTAAGCTTGCGATTTTCATCGGCGTGATCATGGAAGGCGCACCGTGGCGATGGCTTGGGCTGCGATGCCTTCGCCTCGGCCGGTGAAGCCCAGTCCTTCGGTTGTGGTGGCTTTGACGCTGATGCGCGAGCGATCAAGCGAAAGGATTTCGGCGATGCGTGCCACCATCGCTTCGCGGTGCGGTGAGACTTTTGGCCGCTCGCAGATCAGCGTTACGTCGACATGTTCGATGCGGCCGTGCATGTCGGCGATCAATTTTGCCGCATGCGAGATAAAGATGTCGGATGGCGCGCCGCGCCAGCGCTCGTCGGTTGGCGGGAAGTGCAGTCCGATGTCGCCGAGTGCCGCCGCGCCCAGCAGTGCATCCGTTAGCGCGTGGAGACCGACATCGGCATCGGAATGGCCGATCAGGCCTTGTGCGTGCGGCACACGAAGACCGCACAGCCAAACGTGATCGCCCGGACCGAAGCGGTGTACGTCAAAGCCCATGCCGGTGCGCAACTGACTTGCGCCGGCTAGAAGCGCTTCCGCCATTTGGAAGTCCTCTTGCGTGGTGAGTTTGAAGTTGAGCCGCGATCCTTCGACTGCGTGCACTATTAGTCCGGCATGTTCAGCGATGGATGCATCGTCGGTAAAATTCGTATCACGGGCAGCACGATGCGCGCGCAGGATTTTGTCGAAATCGAAGCCTTGAGGCGTTTGGGCAAGGCCGACGCCTTCTCGCGGAATTGTAGCCTGGATCCGCTCGCCTGCGACGCGCTTGAGTGTGTCGGATGCGGTCAGAACCGGCAGAGCCCCGTCTGCTGTCACGAGAGCGTCAACAACGCTCGTTATGAGAGCGGCACTTACTAAGGGACGGGCAGCGTCGTGAATCAAGACGCGTCGAGGACTGTCGGCGCTCAGCGCATCTAGACCCCGGAGCACTGAAGATTGGCGAGTGTCGCCTCCAATTATAGGGGGAGGAAGAGAGATGCCGGCAGCAGTTTCTTGGTAGAGGTCGCGATGCTCGGCGCTAATGACCACCTGAACGGTGTCGATTGCAGGGTGATTGGCGAACGTTTGGATTATCCGACGAAGGACCGGCACACCCCCGATTCTGCGGTATTGCTTGGGCAGGCCTTCGCCGGCGCGTACGCCGTGGCCTGCGGCAACGATCAGGGCGGCGCATTTGGTGGGGATTTGCATGCCGCACTTGGGCGTTTCTGCCGTTAACTCGTCAAGTCAATGAGCATGCTGCAGGTGCGAAATGTTCTTGCATCGTGTTTGAGCACTCCCTAATCTGACTGCAAATTATGCACCTAAAGCTATTGCACATTTTATGAGCACTACGGTCAAAGAGCTGTTTCGGGCCCAACCTGTCGTCCTTGCGCCGATGGCGGGCGTGACGGACGCCGCCTTCCGTGGGGCGGTGTCGAGCTATGGAGCCGCGCTCGTTTACTCGGAGATGGTTGCAAGCAAAGAGCTTCTGAGTGATCGCAAAGGCGCCGCGCTGCGGTTTCGGAACACCCAAGCCGGGACGCGAATTGCCATTCAACTTGCCGGGCGCGACCCCAATGTTCTGGCGGAGGCGGCACTAATGGCCGAGGCCGAAGGGGCGCTTCTCATCGACATCAACATGGGCTGCCCGGCGAAGAAAGTTGTGGGCGGACTTTGTGGATCGGCGCTCATGCGCGAACCGCAGTTAGCACGCGAACTCGTTCGAGCCGTAGTCAAAGCCGTGTCCGTGCCTGTCACGGTCAAGATGCGCTTGGGCTGGGACGACGCCGACCGAAATGCGCCGACATTGGCGAAAGCGCTGCAGGAAGAAGGCGTGCAGGCATTTGCCGTGCATGGCCGCACTCGCGCGCAATTTTACGATGGATGCGCCGACTGGCAGTTTATCGGCGAAGTGAAGTCGGCGGTTTCGGTTCCGGTTCTTGCAAACGGCGACGTGACCACCGCCGCAAATGCGATTCAGATTTTGAAAGACTCAGGTGCCGACGGGGTGATGGTTGGGCGCGGCGCTTTTGGAAGGCCGTGGGCTATCGCGCAAATGCAAGCGGCCGTGCGTGGCCAATCCATTCCTCCCGATCCCTCAAGCGCGGAGCGATGGCAGACGGCTCTCACTCACTACCATGCTGCGCTTGAGCATTACGGCGTTGAGTTGGGACGAAGGGTCGTGCGCAAGCATTTGGGCTGGTACGCCGAGCGCGCCGGGGCTTCGCGGTCGCTGCGTACTGCGCTGGTGCGCTCGATCGATCCAGAGTTTCTGCTGGCGCAGTTGGCTTCCGGGCGGAGCGCCGAAGAAGAATTCGAGGAGGCTGCGTGAACACTAAGACGAAAGCCAAACCGGACGACGAGCGCGCCATCGCAGCAGCCCTTGCGGCAACGTTCGCCGAGGGGATGCTTGCCGCAGTGCCGCATCCGCTTGTGGGCGTGAATGCGAAGGGGATGATCGTGTTCGCAAATCCGCCTGCGGAGCAGTTCTTGGACATGAGCGCATCGATGCTTAAGCGGCAGTCGCTGCCTGGATTGTTGCCGTTCGGAAGTCCGGTGTTGTCGCTGGTCGAGCAAGTGCGCGATCACGGCGTGACGGTGAGCGAGTACGGCATCGAAATCGCGACGCCGCGATTGAGCCCGCGGGCGGTGGACGTGCATTTGTCGCCGATTGCGGACCAAGCCGGCAGCGTGTTGGTGATGTTTCAAGAGCGCACGATTGCGCAGAAAATGGATCGCCAGCTCACGCAACGCCATTCCACCCGATCCGTCACAAGCATGGCAGCGATCCTTGCGCATGAAATCAAGAATCCGCTTTCTGGAATTCGCGGTGCGGCGCAGCTGATCGAACAAAACGCTTCCGAATCCGATCGCACGTTGACGCGATTGATTTGCGAAGAGACCGACCGCATCCGCAAACTGGTCGATCGCATGGAAGTGTTCACAGATCGCAGGCCGCTTGATGCCAAGCCCGTGAACATTCACGAGGTGCTCGACCACGTGAAGCATCTGGCAAAGTCGAGCTTCGCACGCGGCGTGACATTTACGGAGAGCTACGATCCCTCATTGCCTTTCGTCATGGGCGAGAAAGACCGGCTCATTCAAGTATTGCTGAATTTGGTCAAGAATGCCGCGGACGCCGTTGCAGGCCAAAGTGACGGCGAAATCGTGCTGCAAACCGCGTTTAGACCGGGCGTGCATCTGACGGTGGGCGCTACGCGGGACAAGCTGGCGTTACCGCTTGAGGTCAGCGTTCGCGATAACGGCACCGGCGTTCCGGCCGACATCCAAGCCTCGATGTTCGAGCCATTCGTGACATCCAAAGCGCGAGGCGCCGGGCTTGGGCTTGCGATCGTGGCAAAAATCATCAGCGACCACGGCGGCACTATCGAGTGCGAGTCCGAGCCGCGACGCACCGTGTTTCGCGTACGCCTGCCCATGCAACGCAAGTGAAGGAGACAGGGTCGTGAACGCTGGAACGATAATTGTTGCCGACGACGATGCGGCCATTCGAACGGTTTTGAATCAAGCGTTGGGGCGGGCAGGTTATCTTGTGCGCACGACGGGCAATGCCGCAACGTTGTGGCGGTGGGCGTCGGCAGGGGAGGGCGATCTTGTCATCACCGACGTGATCATGCCGGACGAAAACGCCTTCGAATTGCTGCCCAGGTTGAAGAAGCTTCGGCCCGATCTGCCGATCATCGTGATGAGCGCGCAGAATACACTGATGACCGCGATTACTGCCGCCGAGCGGGGCGCCTATGAGTATTTGCCCAAGCCATTCGACCTGAACGAATTGACGGGGCTGGTTCAGCGGGCCTTGCAGTCCAGGGGAGCGAAGCGCAGCCCGTCGCCCGAGTTGGCGCGCGACGACGAGTTGCCGCTTATCGGCCGCTCAGCTGCGATGCAGGACATTTATCGCGTCATCGCCCGGCTGATGCAGACGGATTTGACCGTGATGATTACCGGCGAATCCGGCACGGGAAAAGAACTGGTCGCCCGGGCGCTTCATGACTATGGAAAGCGACGCAACGGCGCTTTTGTTGCCGTGAATATGGCTGCGATTCCGCGCGAGTTGATCGAGAGCGAGTTGTTCGGGCACGAACGCGGCTCCGCCATAGGCGGCAACGCGCGTGGCGTTGGAAAATTCGAACAGGCAGAAGGCGGCACGCTGTTCCTGGATGAAATCGGCGATATGCCGCTTGAGGCACAGACGCGGCTGTTGCGCGTGTTGCAGCAGGGTGAATATACGCCTGTCGGGGGGCGGCAAGCTGTGAAGGCGAACGTTCGCATCATTGCCGCCACGCATCGCGACTTGCGTCAGCTGATTCATCAGGGTCTGTTTCGCGAGGACCTGTTCTTTCGCTTGAACGTCGTGCCAATGCGTTTGCCGCCGCTGCGCGAACGGCTCGAAGATATTCCGGACCTGGTTCGCCACTTTCTTCTGCAGGCGGAACGACAGGGAATGCCACGCAAGACCGTCGATGCCGCCGCGCTAGACGTTATGAAACGGCATCGCTGGCCAGGCAACGTTCGCGAGTTGGAGAATTTGGTGCGCCGCTTGATGGCGCTCTACACGGATACATCGATTACGGCGGAAATCGTGGAGGCCGAACTGCGCGAACCATTGACGTCGGTTTCGCAACCGCCGGACGATTCCGATCAGCCGCTCAGTGCCGTGGTCGAAAAATATCTCACACGCCACTTCTCGGATCTGAATGGACGGCTGCCGCAGCCTGGCCTCTACGATCGCGTTCTTCGCGATGTTGAGCGACCGCTGATTTCCATGTGCCTTGGTGCTACGCGCGGGAACCAAATCAAGGCCGCGGAGATCTTGGGCGTTAACCGCAACACGCTGCGCGCGAAGATTCGGAGCCTTGACATCCCGGTGCTTCGCGGGTTCAAGTGATGTAACAGAGCAACGAAAATCGGCAACACTGTAATTGTTTAGGTACAGAGCGGCTCGAATGACACGAGCCTGTTGCTGAAACTCTGCGTTGCATTTTCCCCACGGGGAATTTTTGGGCACGGAGCATGGCTGTCACACTGACGCCCGAACCAGGACCTGATTGGCTGCAGCGTAACCTATTTTGGGTGGCGCGCACGTCGTGGCCGTCCTACGCGCTCGTTTTCCTGTCGCTTGTCGCTGTCGTTGCCACCTTTCTCATCATGACGGGTTCGACGCCGATTGAGCAGGATGCGCCTGGGGTAACGATCTACATCATCGTCCTTGACGCATTGGTCTTGCTCGCTCTCGCCGCCTTGGTGATTGGACGCTTGGTACAGACCTGGATTGCGCGCCGTTCAGGATCCGCCGGGGCGCGCCTGCACGGGCGGCTGGTTACCATTTTCGGCCTCATCGCCGTCGTACCTGTGGTGCTCACCGCAGGCTCAGCTGCAATCATCACAAACCTCCTCATGGAAGTCTGGTTCAGCGACGGCGTGCGCGCAGCTGTCAATAACTCCGTGTTGGTGGCGGACGCGTATTTGGAGGAACAGACAAACAAGTTACGAAATGAGGCTCTGTTTGCCGGCTCGAACTTGAACGTCTTGACGTCGCTAGATTTTGCGACGGGGCATTTCGGCAATGTGGTTGCGGCACTGTCCAATCGCCTAAAAGCGGATGTCGAAGTCTTTGAGAGTACGGGAAAGCTCGTCGCCATGGGTGGGGGCGGCATTGCCCAGGGGACACAGTCTCCGTCGCAAGCGGACATCGAGAGCGCCAGGGCGGGCGAGACCCCCGTAATTACCGACAACGACAACAGTCAAATTCGCGCCATCACCAAGCTGGATGTGCAGGAGGAATTGGGCGTCGAGCTTTATCTGGTGGTTGTACGCGATGTGAATCCGAAAATTCTCGAATACTTGCGGAACACGCAGCAGGTCGTAGAAAAATACCACAACTTGGAGCGCGATCGCAAAAGCGTTCAGGATACCATGCTGCTGATGTATGGGATCGTCGCTTTTCTGATTTTGTTTGCAGCCATCTGGATCGGGTTATCCGTTGCCAATCGAATTGTAACGCCCATCGGACGGCTGATTGGAGCGGCGGAAAGAGTGTCCGAGGGCGATTTGGCGGCGCGCGTAACGCTTGCAGATGACGATGACGAGTTGGCATCGCTCGGCCGTGCGTTCAACCGCATGACAGGGCAGTTACAAAGTCAGAGGAACGAGCTCGTCGAATCCAACCGCCAAACGGAGCAGCGTCGGCGCTTTACGGAGGCGGTATTGTCCGGCGTTTCGGCCGGTGTAGTTGGTCTCGATGGGCACGGGCGTGCCGACGTGCTCAACCGCTCTGCTCTGACGTTGCTCAGTGCGACCCATGACGACGTGATTGGGAAAGACCTGGGAGCTGCGGTCCCTGAGGTAAATGCTTTGGTGCAGCAGGCGATGGCGCACCCTGAGGGGCGCGCGCAGGGCCACATCGATATCGTTCGAAATGGGAAGTCGCGCGATATGAGTGTCACGGTAACGCGAGAGCGTGCGAGCGAAGACGAGCGCGGCTATGTCGTTACGTTTGACGACATCACCGATCTTATTTCGGCGCAGCGGACATCCGCTTGGGCGGATGTGGCGCGACGGATCGCGCATGAGATTAAGAACCCACTGACGCCCATTCAGTTATCGGCGGAGCGTTTGCGCCGAAAATACAAGAAGGAGATTACCAGCGATCCCGAGGTCTTCGAGCAGTGCACGCAGACCATTATCCGCCAGGTGGGCGATATCGGGCGCATGGTCGACGAATTCTCGTCCTTTGCCCGCATGCCCCAGCCCGTGATGCGCGAGGAGGACATCGGCGACTTGATCAAGCACTCGGTGTTCCTACAGCGCGTCGCACTGCCGCAAATTACGTTTGCGCTTCTGACGCCGGATGAGCCGGTGATGGTCGAATGCGACGGGCGGCTCGTCAGTCAGGCGCTGACCAATGTTCTGAAGAACGCCGGCGAGGCGGTTCGTGCACGTTTCGGCACCGAAGGGGAAGACGAACAACTCACGGCAGGTGGACGGATCGAGATTCGTTTGGTTCAAGACGCGACGCGGGTGTCGGTCGAGGTTGTCGACAATGGCATCGGCCTGCCGTCGGAAGATCGCAACCGCTTGACAGAACCTTACGTGACGAAGCGCGCGAAGGGCACCGGGTTGGGGCTCGCGATCGTGAAGAAGATTATGGAAGACCATAAGGGCGTTCTTGCTCTTGAAGATGCTTCCAAAGTGGACGACACCGGCGCAGCCCGTGAAACCGGGGCGTTGGTGAGGCTTACATTCTTGCGCCATCTCGGTGCGATCCAACTTGCAGGTGAATAGCGATGAACAAGAACGGCGCGCTCCAAGCGCTTGATATTCTGATCGTCGATGACGAAGCAGATATTCGCGAACTGGTCGCAGGCATATTGTCGGACGAAGGGTACAGCGCCCGTACGGCCGGCGACAGCGACGGGGCGTTGCGCGAAGTGCGCGCGCGCAGGCCGGCGCTGATCATCCTCGACATTTGGCTGCAAGGCAGCCGGCTCGACGGGCTTCAGGTTCTCGACGAAATCAAGAAGGAGCATCCCGATTTGCCGGTTTTGGTTATCAGCGGCCACGGCAACATCGAGACTGCAGTCACGGCCATCAAGAAGGGCGCTTACGACTTCGTCGAAAAGCCCTTCAAAGCAGACCGTATTTTGCTGACGGTCGAACGCGCCCTGGAGGCGCAACGTCTTCGAAAAGAAAATGACTCCCTAAAAGAACGACTCTGGGACGATTTCGATCTGATCGGGCAGAGCCACGCCATCGGTCAGTTGCGGCAGATGCTCGAAAAAATCGCCCCGACCAATAGCCGCGTTCTCATCTGCGGTGCTCCTGGGTCGGGTAAGGAAGTCGTTGCGCGTTTGTTGCATGCGAAGTCGCGCCGGCAACGCAGTCCTTTCATTGCCATCAATTGTGCGACGATTGCGCCCGAGCGCATGGAAATCGAGTTGTTCGGCGTCGAAGGCTCGGGGGAGGGCGGACGCAAGGTCGGGTTGTTCGAGCAGGCGCATGGCGGCTCGCTGTTTCTCGACGAAGTGCCGGACATGCCGATCGAGACGCAGAGCAAGATACTGCGTGTGCTGGTCGAGCAGAACTTCCAACGCGTCGGCGGCGGACCGAAAGTTCAGGTCGATGTGCGGGTGATTTCGTCGTGCTCGGCGGATCCGCGCACAGAGATTCAAGACGGCCGCTTGCGCGAAGATCTTTATCACCGCCTCAACGTGGTGGGCATTCGCGTGCCATCGCTGACGGAGCGGCGCGAAGATATTCCGTTGCTGGTCGATCATTTTATGCAGCGCATTTCGCTGGCGACGGGCCTTCAGCCGCGTAAGGTCGGCGACGACGCCATGGCCGCGCTTCAGGCACATAGCTGGCCCGGCAACATTCGCCAGTTGCGTAACAACGTGGAACGCCTGCTCATTCTTGCGGCGGACGATCCCGACGGCGTGATTACGGCCGATCTGTTGCCGGCGGATGTGGGCTCTTCGACGCCTGCGGTGAGCCAGGGTGCGGGAAGCGAGCGCATCATCGCGCTACCGTTGCGCGATGCGCGGGAGATGTTCGAAAAGGAATATCTGCTGGCGCAGATCAATCGCTTTGGCGGAAACATCTCGCGCACGGCGGCTTTCATCGGCATGGAGCGCTCAGCGCTGCATCGCAAGTTGAAATCGCTGGGCATCAACACCGGCGGGCGCGGCGAAGATCTGATCGGCTAAGGCGTTCGATGTCGCGCATCGTCTATGTCAACGGACGCTATCTGCCGCAGGCACAAGCGCGCGTGCATATCGACGATCGCGGCTATCAGTTCGGCGATGGCGTCTATGAAGTTTGCGCCATTCGCGGCGGAATGTTGATCGACGAGGCGCCGCATTTGAAGCGGCTGGAGCGGTCGCTGGGCGAATTGCGGATTGCCTGGCCCGTCGGGGTCGAACAGCTGCGCCATGTGATGCGCGAGACGGTGCGGCGCAACCGCGTTGAGAACGGCCTTGTCTATGTTCAAATCACACGCGGCGTCGCGCGGCGAGATCATCCATTTCCCGCCGGCAACGTGAAGCCGAGCCTTGTCGTGACGGCGCGCAGTTTGGCGATCGAGAATTACGACCGTTGGGCCGAGACGGGCGTTGCAGCGATGACGCTTCCCGAGACGCGGTGGGCGCGCTGCGATATCAAGTCGACATCGCTGCTGGCCAACGTGCTCGCCAAGCAGCAAGCGCGCGAGGCGGGGGCCTTTGAGGCTTGGTTCGTGGACCGCGAAGGGCTCGTCACCGAAGGTGCCTCGACGAACGCCTGGATCGTGGACGCGGAGGGCGTTTTGCGCACGAGGCGGCTCGATCACGCCATTTTACCGGGGGTAACGCGCGGCGAGATTATCCCCCTGTGCCGGCAGCATGGGATCGCGTTCGAAGAGCGTGCTTTTTCCGTCGAGAGCGCGAAGTCCGCGCGGGAGGCGTTTGTGACGTCGGCCTCTGCGGGCGTAATACCGGTGGTCTCGATCGACGGCGGCAAAATCGGGGACGCCAAGCCCGGGCCGGTAGCGCGTGCTTTGCGTGCTGCCTATTGGGGCAGCCGCCAGGGCATTGGTTAACCTCCGCGCCGCGTAGTCTAGTGCACGCGTGAATTGCAGGACTATATGCAATCCATCACGTTCGAGCCCCTTGCTGAGCGCCCTCACGTCGTCCATGTTCGCCTGGTAGGTGTACGGACGATTGAGTCGCTCGTTCTTATGCTTGTCGCAATTGAGATGCACTATACGCCGCCCGCGTTCAGGGTAGCCAGGTAACAAATGGGATCCAACCCATGAGCGAACGTCAGCAGAATCTCCAAGACACGTTCTTAAACGCTTGTCGAAAAAACAAAGCTCCTTTGACCATTTTTCTTGTGAACGGGGTCAAGCTGCAGGGCATTATCACGTGGTTCGACAATTTCTGCGTGCTTCTGCGCCGAGACGGGCATTCGCAGCTCGTGTATAAGCACGCGATCTCGACTGTGATGCCTTCCGTTGCGGTGCCTTTGTTCGAACAGGAAGAAGTCTCGGCCGACGCGCACTGATGCCGGAAGCGATCTGATTTGACGAACAAAACCGACGCGCATTCGTCCGGCTCCGGGAGAGAGAGTTCCCGCCGGGCTATTGTCGTTCATCCCTATATGAAGCGGCCGAACGAGCGCAGTTCGACGCGCACCCTCGATGCGCGCCTTGAAGAGGCGAAGGGGCTGGCGCGCGCCATCTCTCTTGATGTCGTGGCGGCGGTTGCGGTGGCGCTGAACGAAGCGCGGCCGTCGACGTTGATCGGCAAGGGCAAGGTTGAGGAGCTGAAGGCGCTGTGCGCGGAGCACGAGCCGGAGCTCGTGATTTGCGATGGTCAGCTGACGCCAGTGCAGCAGCGCAATCTCGAGCGCGAATGGAACACCAAGGTGCTCGATCGCACGGGGTTGATCCTTGAAATCTTCGGCGAGCGGGCGCGCACCGCGGAAGGAAGATTGCAGGTCGAGCTGGCGCATCTGAGCTACCAGAAGGGACGCCTCGTACGGTCGTGGACCCATTTGGAGCGGCAACGCGGCGGCTTCGGCTTTCTTGGCGGTCCCGGCGAAACGCAGATCGAGTCGGACCGGCGCGCGATCGGCGACCGCATCGCCAAGCTCAAGCGCGAGCTTGAGGACGTCACGCGCACGCGAAAGCTCCATCGCGACGCCCGCAAGCGCGTGCCGTTCCCGGTGGTGGCGTTGGTCGGTTACACGAACGCCGGCAAGTCGACCTTGTTCAATCGTTTGACCAGCGCCGAGGTGCTGGCGAAGGACCAGTTATTCGCAACGCTCGATCCGACGATGCGGGGGCTGGCGCTGCCCTCGAAGCGGCGGATCATCTTGTCGGATACGGTGGGATTTATTTCGGAGCTGCCGACGCAGCTGGTGGCCGCGTTCCGCGCCACGCTTGAGGAAGTGCTTGAAGCCGATCTCGTGCTTCATGTGCGCGATGCGAGCCATCCCGATTGGATGGCGCAAAAAGAAGACGTGCTTGCCGTGCTCGACGAACTTGGCGTTGCCCCGCAAGCGCAAGAGTCGATGATCGAAGTTTGGAACAAGATCGACTGCTTCCCGCCGGGCAAAAGGCCGGCGGCGTCGAACGACAAGCGCGAACCGAAAAGCGTTTCGATTTCCGCGCTTACCGGCGAAGGGTTCGACCGGTTGCTCAAAATGATCGACGACGCGCTGGCCGAGAACGCGGTCGAAGCCGATTTGCGCCTGGCGGCGGACGAGGGCGCCGATCTGGCCTGGGCCTATGCCAATGGCGACGTGTTGAAGCGCACGAACGACACCAAAGGACGGGTGAAGTTGCGCGTCGCGTTGACGCCGGCCTTGCTGCCGCGGTTCGAGCGCCGTTTCGGCGCGCGGATGGTTCGCACGCAAGGGTAGCGCCTAAGGCGTTCGTTCGAGCCTTTTTGCGTCATCCCAGGCGGCGTCCATTTCTTCGAGCGTGGCGTCGCTCAGTTGGTGGCCCGTGGCGGCGATCGTCTTTTCGACGTGGGCGAAGCGGCGGGTGAATTTTTGGTTCGTCGCCGTGAGGGCGGCTTCCGGGTCGACGCCGATGAAGCGGGCGAGATTCACGCACACGAACAAGATGTCCCCGAGTTCGTCGGTAAGTTTTTCCTTCGGGGCGCCTTGGGCCAAAGCCTCGTTCAGTTCGCCGATTTCCTCCTCGAGTTTTTCCATCACGCGCTCGCGCTCGCGCCAATCGAAGCCGACGGTCGCCGCGCGTTTCTGAAGCTTTAATGCGCGCGTGAGGGCAGGGAAGGGGAGGGGCACGTCGTCGAGCAGGCCCTGCCCCTTCGCGGTGCGCTCGGCGCGTTCGCGGCGCTTGTGTTCTTCCCAGGCGATCGTTTGCGCGTCGGCGGATTTGATGTCGGCGCCGGCGAACACGTGCGGATGGCGGCGGATCATCTTTTCGCAGATCGCTTCGACAACGTCGGCGAAGGAGAAGGCCGCGGCTTCCGACGCCATCTGGCTGTAAAAAACGGTTTGGAAGAGAAGGTCGCCGAGTTCGTCCTTCAGTGCCGGCATGTCGCCGCGCTCGATCGCATCGGCCACTTCGTAGGCTTCCTCGATCGTGTAGGGGGCGATGGTTTTGAAGGTCTGCTCCACGTCCCAGGGGCAACCGCGTCCGCGGTCCCTGAGGCGCGACATGATGTCGAGGAGCGCGTCGATGCTGCGGAGATTCTTCGGTGTATCGGGCACGCTTTGGATTCCTGCGGGTTTGGACTGGCGTTTTGTAGCAGATTCCGCGGGCCTCGTTCGGCGGTGACACAGAAACGCCGAATTCGGGCATCAGCTTCCGGCACGCACCGCGAAAGGATGAGCGATATGTTGACGGGACGATATCAAGCGGCCGGGTTGGCGCTTGCCGTGCTTTTCGGTCTTGGGTTGTCTTTTCCGGCAGCCGCCGACGCGGGTCGGAATGCGCCGCGCACTCCGATGACCGCGTTCGAGTCGGACGCGGCGTTGCTGCGCTATCTAAAGCGACACAAGTGGCAAGAACATTTTCGGTTTAGCGCGGGGACAGCGGATGTCGCGGCCGCGCCGGCCGCTGCCGAAGCGCCCGCTTCCGGCAACGGCGAGAGCATCACGAACACGCAGGAAGCGGGCATTGACGAAGGCGGCATCGTGAAGATGCGCGGCGACGCGCTCGTCATCCTCCGCCGCGGCCGTTTGTTCACCGTGTCGACGCGGGATGGGGGTTTGCGCGCGATCGATTCCATCAACGCTTATCCGCCCGGCGCGGACCCGAGCAACGATTGGTACGACGAGATGCTGATCGCGGGCGATCGCGTCATCGTCATCGGCTACAGCTATAGCCGCGGCGGCACCGAGATCAACCGCTTCCACATGGACGGCCAAGGGCGGCTGTCGTTCGTCGACGCGTATCATTTGCGCTCGAACGACTACTATTCCTCGCGCAATTACGCGTCGCGTCTGATTGGTAATCAGCTGATCGTTTATTCGCCGCTCTCTGTTCCGTATGGCAGCGGTGACTTGGTGGATTGGCTTCCGGCTCTTCAGCGTTGGACGGGGCAGAATTCGAAGACGGGATTTAAGCGAATCGCGAGCGCGCGCCAAATCTACCTGCCCCGGGTTTGGCAGGATCGCGACGACGCCGACATCGAAGCGCTGCACACCGTGTCGTCTTGCGATTTGACGGCGGCAGAAATGCGTTGCTCGGCGACGAGCGTGCTCGGCCCCATGGGGCGCACGTTCTATGTGTCGGCACATGCCGTCTATGTCTGGGTTACCGAAAGCCGGTGGGACGGCCCGCGGGAGACGCAGGCCGCTTCGTCGCTGCTCTATCGCTTGCCGCTCGACGGCGGCGCGCCGTCGGCGATCGGCGTGCGTGGCGCCCCCGTCGATCAGTTCTCGTTCCGCGAGGATGCCAACGACGGCATGCTCAACGTGCTGGTGCGCGGCGAAGGCGGCGGCGATGCGATGTGGAGCGGGGAATTCTCAGCCGGGTCCGTGGCGTTGTTGCGGCTGCCGCTGAATGTGTTTGGCGACGGCGCCGGTGAAGCGGGCCGCTCGTATTATCGCCGCTTGCCCACGCCGGGCACGAACAGTTACGCGTTCCAGAACCGCTTCGTCGGCGATTACGTGCTCTACGGCACGGGCAATAGCTGGGGGCGTCCGCAGGAGCGCGCGTCGGTGCTTGTCGCGGCAGCGGTGCGCGGCGGCGGGGCGTCGCAAATTGCTCTCGAACACGGCGTCGACCGGATCGAAGCGATGGGCCGCGACGCGGTGGTCGTGGGCAGCGACGCGAAGGCGCTCCACTTCTCGGCCGTCGAGTTGACGAGCGGACGTCAGCCGGTGCTGGGCGATCGCTACACGCTCGAAAGTGCGGCCCAGGGTGAGACGCGCAGTCACGCCTTTTTCTTCAAGCTGGAGCCGCGCCCGGAATTGAACGACCAGAGCGGCGGCGTTCTTGGGCTGCCGGTCGCGCGCGCCGGACGGCCCGGCCATCGCCAGCTCGTCGAAGGCTCGGCGACCATGATCTTCCTCAGGCGCGCGAACAGGCTGTTTGCTTCGTTGGGAGAAATCGAGGCGCATGAGGACGGCGTTGTGGACGATGCCTGTAAAGCGTCGTGCGTCGATTGGTACGGCAATGCGCGACCGATCTTCTTGCGCGAGCGCACGTTCGCGTTGATGGGCTATGAGATCGTCGAAGGCGCACTGACTCAGACGTCGATCCGCGAAGTGCGCCGGATCAATTTCGCGCCGGGGCGGCGGTGAACACGTCGTGTTCGTTGCCGAAACTCTAACGGTGCGGAGGCGGGAAGGGGGAGGATCGCGCTCTTAGCGTGGCGATAACCGCCGAGACGTAAGATGGCGGGCGATGCGCGTCTCCAAACCGTCGTTGACGGTGCCGACCTTGATGTCCGAGCGGTTGAAGCTGGAGCCGCTGACGCGCGCTCATTCGGGCGGCATGTTCGCGCGGTGGTCGCAGGCGGAGGTGTGCCGATATTCCGGACCGGCGTTCGACGTGGATGGGCAACCGAGTGCGTTGCCGGCGGTGACGGCGTCGGACAGCAATAAGGTCGTCGACTTCTTCCTGGACGGTGCGGCG
>JAIOQG010000408.1 GCA_021413465.1 Alphaproteobacteria bacterium
GTTCGGCTTCCGAGTCAAATTTCTGTTTGTCGTAAAGGCAGCGTTCAAATCCGACAAACAAGTATCTCGCCATGTTGGATTTGTCGGTAGGCGAGGCACGAAAATCGAGTGCGGCTTCGCCGGCCGCGGCGGTGTAGGCGCTGGATTTCAGTTCCGTAAACCCGCGGCTGATCTTCACTTCGTATTCGACCTCGCTTTCCCAATAGTGCTTTTGCATCTGCGCGTGGACGAAATGTGCGATCGTCCTTTGATGCAAGCGCAGCACCTTGCGCACCTCGTCGTCTTTTAAGTGCTTCTTGAGATGCGACACCACTTGGGTGGCAAGATCGTAGAGCAACCCGGCATGGCTGTCGTATGCGACATCGTCGAAGTCGACGAGGCCGCTGACAATGTAATCTTCCAGACGGCTTTCCTTGATGCCGTCGTCGCTGAGGCCGATCACGACAGATTGATTGGTGCGTAAATATTGCAACCAGAGTTCGTCGTCGGGCGCTTGATAGTTCAACGCTTTCAGGTCGAGTGCAAACGGCTTGAACCCGGACACGACCTCGCTCTTTGGCACGACGAGAATTCGCGGGATGTCGATTGTCTGCTGTTGGACGAGAGCGAGCGTTCGGGCGACGACCGCGCCGAGGTCCGGCGCTTTGGCGACGCCGTCGAGTTCGAGTTGAGCGGGCTTGTACTCGGCCGCAACCTCGCGGAGTAGTTGTTCTCGTACCTCTTTCTTTTCGAGGTAGGTGATGCTGGGTACCCGGCCAGGCTCGCTTTCGAGTTTGCGGATGACACCGTAGGCGATTTGCGCGATGCGCGCTTCCTCCGGGGTTTTGAACTCCGAGCGTTCTGCCGCGGCGGCGGCAGCTGCCGGCGTGCTGGGCGGAGCGCCGGCGCCTGGCAATCCGAGTTTCGCGTTCAGTTTGGTTTCGGAGACGACCGTTACAGCTTTCGCCTGCAAATCCTCCGGCGCCAGCACGATCTGGCGCAGGCGGATCGTCGAGTCCGGCCGCTTCGCTTCGTTGACGATCTCCTGAAACCTGTCGTGGGCGACAATGTTCAACGTATCCACGGCGGGCACACCTGTGCGCTTGCCGTACGGAAGGCGCAAACCTCGCCCGATCGATTGTTCGATCAGCGTCCGCGCATTGGCTGCGCGCAGGGGCACGATTGTGTAGAGGTTGGTAACGTCCCATCCCTCTTTGAGCATGTTGACGTGAATGACGATCTCAGTGGGATCGTCGGCGTGCTCAATTTTGAGCAAAGACTCGACCATTTTGTCTTCTTCGGCACCCGTTTGACTGGAATCGACCTGGATCACCTTCGGGGCATAGCGACCTTCGAAGAATGCATCGGACTTGATCAACTTCATGAGTTCGCTGGCATGAGTTGTATCGCGAGCGATCACGAGCACGAATGGCTTCACGATCCTGTTGCCGGTTTCGCGCGCATAGGTTTCAAGTTCGACTTTCAGGTTTTCATGCAAACGAACGCCGTCTTCGAGCTTCAGTTGTTCGAGCTTCTCCGGCGCCATTCCGGCCGGATTGAAGTTCTTGCGCGTAACGACGGCGGGCTCCTTTACGAACCCGTCTTCCATCGCGCGACCGAGCGGATAATCGAAAATCACATTCTTGAAGGGGATAGGCGCGCTTTTGCCCGCTTCCACAAACGGCGTCGCGGTCAGCTCCAGCCCCAGCACGGGCTTTAATTCATTTATCGCGCGGATACCGGCCGACGCGCGGTAGCGATGCGACTCGTCCATGATCAGCACGAGGTCGTCCAGCGAGGCCAGATAGTCGAAATAGCTCTCGCCGATTTCCTCGCGGAAACTGCGGATGCGCGGGTTGCGCCCACCACGCACCTCCGAATTGATCTTGGAGATGTTGAAGATGTTAATCGTGGTTGGGAACAATTGTCCGCCACTGGCAAGCTGGCGCTCATAGTTTTCGCCGGTGGTCAAAACGGGCGGCGACACCGCAAATTCGGCGATGCCGGTGAAAACGTACTTGGCCGTGTTGGGTGTGAAGTCGGCGATCAGCTTTTTGTAAATGGTCAGATTAGGGGCCAGGACGAAGAAGTTGTTCAGCCCATGCGCCAAATGCAGATAGCTGACGAATGCGCCCATCAACCGCGTTTTTCCAACGCCAGTGGCG
This sequence comes from Alphaproteobacteria bacterium, assembly GCA_021413465.1. Lineage (GTDB taxonomy): Bacteria > Pseudomonadota > Alphaproteobacteria > Micropepsales > Micropepsaceae > SZUA-430. Next base: position 2,145 of record JAIOQG010000408.1, read on the forward strand.
AGCGCGAAGCACAGCGAGGGAAACTCGCGCTCGAAATCCGACACGGTGGGAAATTCAGCGCGGATCGCGGCAAGGGCGGCGATCAGGTCCGCCCCCTTTTTCGGCGGCACGATTTCGGTGATGCGGTCCAAGATCTCAAGCGACCTCCGCTGCGGCAGACGAAGGCTAAGGCGGCCTGCGATGGCGTTGACGTGGCGATTCATTTGCCACCCCCGCTTTTCGCAGCGAACAATTCTTGCTGCGTACTTGCTTTCCCGGTGCGCGGCCGGTCGGGCTCCGATTTCGGCGGAGCTTTGGGCAGGTTCTCGACGTTCAGACTGTAGTCGTCGTGACCCCATTCGCACTTGCTGCGGATGTGATTGGGGATCTTCTTCACGGTCAGGTTTGTCCAGCGATCCGTATTTCCCCGAAACGCGGAGCAGAGGACGAGCAGCGTGCGGTCCGGCCCAACCTCTTCGCTCAACTGCTGCAGCTGTTCGACGCCGAGCGTCTGCGTCGTGACATAGATGAAATCGCGTTCGGTCGAATGCCCTTGTTGCCAGTAAACGGTATCGCTCGGTGCGTAAGTAAACCCTTCGAGTTTGCACAGCGCCTCGGCTAACATCGCAGCATTGTAAGCATTGCTGATGACCTCCCGTCCCCACTTGTCGTTTTGCAGCAAGGAAGGTGCGAGATGGAAATAGCGGAATCCACCGCCGCCTTGCCAACCGACCGCTTCGGTGATGCCCCCGCTATCCTCCCCGTCGATGACCTTGGTGAGGCGCGGGATGATGTGCGTATGGCAGTGTTCGCCTAGCTCCACCATAATCCACCGACGATGCATCTTGTGCGCCACAGCACCGGTCGTGCCGGAGCCAGCGAAGGAGTCGAGGACAAGGTCGCCCGAGTTCGTTGCAATCTGCATCACCCTTTGCAGCAGCTTCTCAGGCTTCGGTGTCGCAAATATTTCCCGGTCATTGAACTGCTTCGCCTCTTTCTTCGCTTGCTCGTTGTCGCCCACTTCGTCACGAAGCCAAATTGTCCGCGCAACAATCCCCTCTTGAACATCCGTTAGAAACCGTTTCAGACTCGGCTTAGCATCGCCGCGCGGGCCAAACCACAGGCGGTTGTCTGCCCGCAAGCGTTCGATTTCTTCAGGCGGGCGGCTCCAGCTCCGGCCTGCTGCCGGTAGTACGGGTTTTCCAGACGGCGTGATGATTGGATAGAAATCTCTTTCACGATGCTCTGACCTTGTAAGGTCGCTAGGTTTCCAGACCCCCCGAGGGTCATTGTCTGGATTCTTATATGCAGCATCCTGTTTCTCCCCTCTAGGCAAGAGGTTCCACGCCCAGGACGGTCTGTTTTTCGCCCACAGGAGGATGTGATCGTGATCCGAAGAGATGCCTTTTTCGTTGTTGCCTGGCGCGTATTTTTTTTGCCATGCAATGTCCGCCACGAAATTGCTCCGGCCAAAAATCTCATCCCCCAGAACCCTAAAATAGTGCGCTTCGTTGTCGTCAAGAGTGACCCACAATGATCCGTCTTCCGCAAGCAACCTGCGGATTATCTCAAGTCGGTCTCGCATCAGCGAAAGCCATAGCGAATGTTCCACACCATCATCGTAATGTTCAAACGCGCTACCGGTGTTGTAGGGCGGATCGATGAAAACGCACTTCACTTTCCCAGTGAATTCTTGCTCGAGAGCCTTTAGCGCGAGGAGATTGTCTCCGAAGATAAGTCGATTATCAAAAGCATCATCATCGCGGACGCGATGCACGGCGTGATGAGATTTTTCAGAGTCTTCAAGCAGAATGCGCGGCTCCAACCGCGGCCGGTTTTCTTTGCCGACCCATGTCAATTCAAGTTTCTGTTTTTTTGTCATCAGCGTCCGATTACGTTTGGGATGGCGGTGCCGCCGCTGCCAAAGCGGCAATTGCTGCCTTTGCGGCAGCGTCTTGTTGCGCCAATTGGTCGAGCACGCCATCAGCCAATGGCTGGGAATCAGTCAGGTTTCGGAATATCGAAAGATAACCCTTGGACGCCAACAGAGGCTGAGATTTTGCGTAGATCAATTCCGACATCTCATTGGTGCACTGGGACAGCAACGTCTGATCGGCGGGCGGCAGCGAAAGTTCGTGACGCTCGATTACGTTTGGAACGCGATGGGCCACAAACGCCATGACGAAATAGCGAGCGTGGCGGAAAAACATACGCCGAGGGTACTCGGTCTCGGAACGCTCGGTAGCCGCTAAAATCGCGTCTATGAACCTATATACCCGGATAGCCCGACATACGCGCAAGCCCGAAAGGTCGGACGGAAAGATTTGCGCATAGTTCGCTCCGTCCTGCTCCCAAAGCCGCCCGATCTCCTTCTTCGCAGTTATGACTAGATCGACAGCGTTCGGCTTGGTTCGCCTTGTGCTCGAACGGATTGCCCGGCTGTGAATCACAGGCGAAGAGAGGCACGCCAGCGCGACGGCTGCTTCCTCAAGCGTAAAAGCATCCTCTCGGCGCGCACGGGCTTCGGCTGACGGCCGATAGTGGTATGTGACCCCTGCCAAAGCCAACTCCTGCCGAAGTCGTTCTTGATTGGGGTCGAGTGCAGCGAAATCTACGCCCCGCACAACGTTTTGATGGTTCCGCGCACGGGTGACCTCAAGTCCGAAGTCGTTCGATTCCGTACCGATCTCGATAACGGTGAGCAGCACTTTGGCATCGGGAGAAATGTCGCTTGAAATCGCGCCATTGGCTACCGCCCCTGCTGTTTGAGCGCCGTTGACAATCGAAACATTTTTCAACCCGAAGACGCATCGCGCACCAGTGCCCGCAGCCTGTGTGATCATTTCCGCCACTGCGGTCAGACCATTGTTCAAGTAGAAAAACTCGCCCGGCCGCCCTCGAACTGTTCGCTCAATTGCCACGTTCACGCCAACCGAGCCGAGGTAGTGCCTGATATTGCGTTCGAACAGAGGCTTTCCGTGGGTTTGAACAAGTTCCGCGAGCGCCGCCGCAGATATCTGGCCGTACACAGCCTTGCGTGGCGATGTGATCGCCGCCCAGTTCTCCAGCACGACCTCAACATCCACGGTTACCGGGGTTTGCTCACCTATCAACCAGCCATGAACTCTTGATAAGCCAGCTAGCTCCCACGTCATTCGCGGACTGAGCCGATTTATATCAACTTTCAGGGCATTGAGGTCTGCCGTGGCGTGCGTACCGATGGATTCACCGAGAAATGTCAACACTACATCTATTCGGACACCAGCCGTATCGAGAGCTTCCTCGATTTCGTCGAGTCGATCTTGGATCGCTTTGTTGAATTCACCGAATCGCCGTTCCTGCAGGGTCTTGATGCCATTGATCGTCTTAAGGACTTCATCTTGGCCTGGGCCAGCGCCGCCTCGTTTGAACTTGGATTGAACAATCACCACGCGATTTTCCGTGCGATCCAAAAACAACGCGTCTATTCCGCCATCATTCTTCCCGTCAGTAACCGCGCCGACAGCGACGGCATCGTCAATTTCACACAACCCGACCAGGGCGTACGCGGCTAAGGCGCGCGAGAGACGGTCGGTGTCATGTTGCTCTTCAGTCCAGCCAGAACGTTCCGGCGTCTGGACTTTTGGAAGCAGTGCAAAAAAACGGCGGCGGAGTGCCGCTTCTAATTGAATCAATTGTTCTTGGGCTGTCGGCATGAGGCTAGGCCAACTTCCAGCGGAATTCGAACAACGGCAATATTTCCGTTCGATGCTTGAGCTTGGCCTCAACTTGAGAAATTAGTGCCTCCCTCTGCTTGTCTATCGCATCTTGAGATTCAAAAAGACTCCGACGCTTCTGATTGCGCAAAGCCTCCAATGATCTAAGTTGTTTTTGCGCGGTAAGTTTTTGCTCAAGCGCCATTGCCGTTGTGGCGGCGCGACGAGCGTCTTTGATTTGGCGATCAACATCTTTGATTTCTCGTTCGAGGCCAACCTTGAGGTCATCTGCCCACCCATCGAGCTTGTCGGCTTCGGCCTGGTAGAACTTGCCGTTGCGCTCCGACACGCCCTGACAAATCTCCACTGCGCGCTCGTCACGGATTCCTGACAATCTCCCGGCCACGCGCTCGGGCATTTCTGCAGGGGCGCCGATGCGGCCTGAAAGCGTCAAGATGCGTGCCGTCTGCTCCGTGTCCAGCACAAAGCCTTCATCGTCGAGCGCACAAACAACTACGTGATCCTCGCTGAGGTCCGAACCTTCTGATGTGAATTGCGACACCGCAAGCCATCCCGACTTGCCGCGCAGTGGATCGAGTAGCGACAAGCGCCCGACGTGCCCGCTGTAGTCGAGCGTGACTTCCGCGCACGGCGTTTCCCGCGCTTTCGCCCGGCTCAACAGAAACTCCGACAACGGATGATTGACCCGGTAAAGGTGCGCTTCCGATGACCGGCGAGGGAGCTCGTAAAGGCCCGTTGGTGCCATGCCCTCGTCTACGCCGTCGGGCGTTGAGTTCAGACGGAACGAATCCTCGCCCAGGAATTCGGCGTGGGGCCCGAGTTCATGGCGCGTCAACTGCATCAGTATTCGTTCGAAGCGGTCGAGATTGTGCTCCGTATCTTCCTTACGGACCCTAAGTTTTTCGCGTACCTCGTCGTCGAAATTTTCGAGCAGCTTGCGTCTCGTCTGCGTCATGGCGTCGTTGATGTCGGCGCTGAACTCCAGTTGCAGCTGGTCGAAGGCGGCCTTGATGTCCGGGCCGGATCTGCATTTTTGATAGATGTCGCCGATGCGCCGTTCGAAATCGACGCCCGATTCGATGGCGCCCAAAACCTCGTCGCTGGCTCCGAAGACACCGTCGAACAGCTTGAATTTTTCAGACAGCAGTTGGAAGACGCGCTGGTCCGCCTCGTTCTTTTTGTTCAGAAAATTCACGACGACCACGTCGTGCTTTTGCCCGTAGCGATGACAGCGGCCGATCCTCTGTTCGATGCGCTGCGGATTCCACGGCAAATCGTAGTTCACGACCAAGGCGCAGAATTGAAGGTTGATGCCTTCGGCGCCCGCTTCCGTGGCGATCATAATTCGGCCTTCGTCGCGGAAGTAATCGACCAAGGCTGAGCGCATATCGGCGGTGCGCGAGCCGGTGACGCGGTCGCTACCCTCGTGGCACTCCAACCATTTTGCGTAGATCTGCTTCGACCTGGCGTCGGTATTGCTGCCGTTGAAGAGGACGATGCCTTCGGCAAACTCACTGTCGGCAAGTAGGCGCAGCAGGTAGTCCTGCGTTTTGCGAGACTCCGTGAAGATAATCGCCTTTTGCGCGGCGCCCAACGACTTCGTCTTGTCGAAGGCCACCTTCAATGCCTTGAGAAGCGCCAGACCCTTGGCGTTGTGGTTGATCGATGTCGCGAGTTTTGCGAACGCGTCGAGGTCTGCAATCTCGTTTTCGAGCGCCTTGCGGTCGGCGCCGGTTATCGGCTCGACGGGCTCGACGTCATCGTCGACCCACTCCTCCGCCGTTTCGTCGAGGCCTTCATAATCCTTGTCCAGTTCCTCGGCGAGCGATCCGTCGGGCGTCCCCTTGCTCAATTGTTTCTTGAGCCTGTCGCTGATGGAACGCAAAGCGCCGGCGATGGCGAATGTGGACGAGGCGAGGAGTTTGCGCAGCACCAAAGTCATGAGCGTTCGCTGACTGGCGGGGAGCGCTGCCAAATTATCGCGGCGCAGATATTCCGAGACCAGATTGTAGAGTTCGTCTTCGCCTTCGGCGGGCATGAATTCTTCGACGATCGGGAAGCGTTTCGTATACGGAATATAGGCCGTAACTTGTCGGCGCAGCGTGCGATGGCAAACGGGCTTCAAGCGTTCCTTGAGTTCGAGGAAAACTTGTTCCTGCGTGAGGTTTGTGAACCGCTCGCGAAAACTCTTCAGGTCGCCGAAAGCATGCTCGTCGATGAAACTGACAAGGCCGAAAAGTTCCAGCAACGTGTTTTGCAGCGGCGTCGCGGTCAACAGAAGCTTTTGATACGGCGCAAGCGCAAGTTTCAGCGTGTTGGCGACGATGTTCGCGGGTTTGTACACGTTGCGTAGACGATGGGCTTCGTCGATGACCACGAGATCCCATGGCACGTTGCGCACATCGGACGCCTTCGAGCGTGCGAATTGATACGAGCAGATGACGATGTCGGCGCGCTCGAAAGGCCGGAAGTTTCCCGTCTTAATGGCCGCGTTATAGGACTTCGACTCCAGGATAAAGGCCGGGAGAAAGAACTTTTCCGCGAGTTCCTGGTGCCACTGCTTGCGCAGGTTCGAGGGGGTAATGATTAGAAGCTTGCGCTTGCGCTCGGCCCAACGCTGGGAGATCACCAGGCCCGCTTCGATCGTCTTGCCGAGCCCCACTTCGTCGGCCAGCAGCGCGCCCTTGGACAGCGGTGAAGAGAACGCAAAGAGCGCGGCGTCGACCTGATGCGGGTTGAGATCGACCTGTGCGCTGGCGACCGCGCTCACGAGTTTGCCCACGTCGTCCGGTGGGTACCGGCGCGTGAGTTCGTAGGCAAAGTATTTGGCGTGGTAGTCTGTGAGCTGCACTAGGCTTTCCGGCGGTTGAGGCATACGAATCCTGGACCTGTCGCTTGTAACAGAAAGCCGAGCCATTGTTGTCTTAATGCTCAGCGCCTTCAAATTCGCCTTTCACGCGAATCCCCCGAACTGCCAAGAATATTCTGCCAACAGGCTTCGGGCAGTTTGATGGCTTTAGGGGGTGCAATGGCGCGATGACAGCCGCCCGATATTCTCAATCGCCAGCGCGACGATGCACGAGCGCTAGAAATTGGAGCGCGAGCTCAACGTCCAGATCTTCCCGAACGTTGATCGCGAAGTATGACGGCGGACGTTCGCTCTGATAGGGCAGCCCCAAGGGGCTCAACTTATCCCAGCTTGATCGCATGGTCAGTTCGATCACCGACGAGGTGATCGCGCACCCTGCCGAACAAGCAGGCGCCGAGATGACCGTCATCCGTGAGATCGAGGCGTCAGTCCCGAACGGCGCCTCCGATCAGAGCGTGCGCATCATTTGGGAGCAGTCGTGCGCTGAAATTTACGAGCCGCGAATTCGAGAGTGAGTAGGCGATGGCGACGTTCAAGGGCCTGAGTTGGTTGTCGAGATCTATCGCTAGGGCTTCTGCGTCGGATACGACGGAATTGAAATCCCCGTTGAACGGAACTTCATCAACAAATTGCGCCCGTCGAGACTGATTTCAATTTCTTCCCCTTCTGCACCGAGTTTTTTCAACTTGCCGCAGACAGCGATTAGCTGCCTCGCATCCACGGCAACATTACGCGTCCACGGTCGATCCGACAGAACGAGCGAGGTCAACGCGCCAGTGTCGACGGAAATTCCCTGCTTGTCTGCCAAGAGAAGGGTGGTGTTGGGAATACTACCCCTTGCACCGGCAGGCGCACGCCTCATTCGGATGATCCGCAATGCGGCATCCGCAAAGTCATCAAAGCGCACTCGCAGCGCATGCATTCATCAACGGAACTCTACGCCGCCGACATTGTCAATGGCGCCGGTTGGGCTGTAGCCTGCTCGGCCAACAGAGGGGAGCCGCCCCCGGCCGCGGTACCGGATCGTGCCGATCGGCAAGCGCAACAAGCTTCAGCGCCATTTCAACATCTCGATCCCGCTGAACCTTGATCGCGAAATGTGAAGGCGGGGGGTTCGCTCTGACAGGGCAGACCCGAGGCGCCAGCTTTTCCTCGCTCGATCGCACGGTCAGTTTGATCGCGCCCAGGCGCGGCTGAATTTCCACGCCCCGGAAATTGTCGGTCGTTTCGATGAAGCGCCTCGTGTCCCTACGCAAGCGTTGCTGCGTCGCTTCGCTGACGCGAAAGGCATCCCTCGATTGCCGGTGGTATGCGAAACTTGCAGAATTCGTATAGTTTCCTCCTCTTGCCGCCTCGCTTGAGTGTGCGAAGAAAGAGCCGGCAGGATGCCGGCGCTCCCAGGGAAGAAAGTTTGTCGGGTGCCGTGATCCCTATTGCCCAACCATGGATCAATGAACTCTGCTTCTAAGGGTTGGAGGCGAAGGATTTGGGTATGATGTCCCGTCCTTCAATTCGTGCTGCACGCGGTGTAAACGCGGGGGCGGCGCTGCGAGATCTTTTTGACCTCGCAATTTAGCTCTTTGCTTGCACGGTGCCGGTTACCAGACCCAAGGTGGAGAAGATGGCACCGGCGATCCAGAGTACCGGGCCGAGTGCGCCGGGCCATAGTGGCAGGTAGCCCGGAACCAGGATGAAGACGATGAAGCCCAGATCGGCGGCGGAAACCGTGACAAGATTGATCCAATAGCCGGCGCTGCTGTTGCGCCAGTTCATTGTCACGGCAATGACCGTCGCTACGAGGGCATAGATCGCAAGGCTCCAGGCATTCTGCAGAAGGCGGCCCTGAATGTCGCCGGCTTCGACTGCCAAGGCGAGCCGCACGGCTTCAGAGGCCGCGAGCATGTGCAGTACGCCCCAGAGCACATATGAGGTGGCGCCGATCTTGTGCAGCATGTTCTGTCCCCCCCTGGACAGGGTGTCGCTGTCCAAGGCTTTAATTTATAACAAAGTCCGGCGACAGGTAATGGGACCGTGACTTCGCGGGTTTCTTCACGACGTATGTTCAGGCAATTTCGAATTTCAGGCGGGAAGTCATTGCGATGATTACGCGCAATCAGCTGTGGCAGTATGCGTCGAATCTCGGATTGAGGATTTTCTATCGTCACGGTCGCGCTGGATCGAATGTCGCGCGCCGCCGCCAAACTGATCGGGTTTGCGTCGAACTCGGCCATATACTCAGCCAGCAAAGCGCATTCTTTCAGCCGCGCAACGCGCGCGCAGTCCATGAAGTAGTCGAAGACGTTGCGCACGTCTCCCGGGGCGCCGTCAATAAGGTCGCCCAACAGCAGTCCAGTGAAGTAACATGCCCGTCCCGCCGTATCAGCCCCGCCTTCCGGCGGATTACTCTTGCACATCTGGTGCGCCATGACGCCCATCTGGAATGGCGTGTCGGGATCCGCCAACTGGTCGCCACGCGCACCAACTTGCACATTCATCGCTTCAAGGATCGGCCGGTTCTGCGCTTTGTACTGGCGCGCGGCGTCCCGATAGGCTCGCTTCACGGCCTGCTGACGGCCCTCAAAGGGCAGAGTTGACAGGGCTGGCATGCCATAGGGTCCGACAGTCGATGGACCTTCGATAGTGGCTGCAGGTTTTCCGCCGCCGGCGATTTGCACCCCCATTGCCCAACTTGCCCGATCCCACGCATCCCAGACGAGCGTTCGTCCCGTCACTTTCACATTGAGGCGTCGCGCGTCGGGGCATTGAAGTGACAGTGCGATCTTTAGGCGGTCCAAGAAGCTCGCAAGCGCCGGCGCGCCATCCATCAGAGCGCGTGGGTCCATGGCCGTCATCGACACATCGGCGTCCGGAACATTGCACGATTGCGCCTCGTTCCATTGGGCAACGATGCCAGCGTGGCTCACCAGGCCGCGCAACGGATAACGCAGGGGTCCTCCCTTGGCTTCGACGCGGGCATGCACCTCTTGTGCCGAAGGAGCATATTCGTATCTTTCAAAGCGGGCGTCTGAGCATTCGCCCGTCATGCGGCCAGACAGGGTGCCGTCCCGTCCGAGCGCCAATTCCAACGGGCCGAGCCGACGGTCCGAGTGGGTCAATCGCACTTGGCGCGTCGAAGGATCGAATTCGATGCGGGCGGACGTACGGTTTGACCACGCCCAGTACTTGGTCCACAGCGTGTTTCGTATATCACCGCCCCAAGCGAACTCGGCGCTCGCGCCATACTCGCCGTCGAGTGTCACTTTGACCGCGCCAGCCGATGGCCGGCCCCGGCAGGTCATCAAGCCTCGCCACTCGCCGAGCGGACTGTCGCTCTGCAACGGCCAATCCCCGTGGCTGGAACGATCCAGTGGTCCAGCCGCGACCGCCTGGATAGGATGAAAAAACAGAAATAAAAGCAGGATTGTCGCCAGCGCTCGCGCCACATGATTGGTCATGCTCGATCTCCCCGCAACCCTGTTCCACATATATCAGGCTCGTGCGGCGGCCACCAATCGCGAGACTTCAGGGGACGCGTGACAATCTCCAGCGCAAACTTGCGCGTTTGTTACGCTTCCCTCTTTAATCGCGTTGCAGCCGATCCGTTTGACAAACGCAAAGTCGACACAGAATACGGCGGCGACTGGTAATCGCGTCCCGCTCAGACGCAGGCGGAACGGAGTATCTGGCAGGAACACAATAACCTATCGCCGTCGCGCGGACTTACGGCCCCAATAGTCTCTAAACGGACACGCGATCGATCGGAAACTCATCCCAAACCCGCCCCCGATACGTCCCCCCGGCGGCCTTCCTGTTCGTTCCGCCCCTGCTCCCAGACCATTCATTGGACCACCGGCACGACGTACAACGCCAACCTCGGTCCATTTTTCCACCGCAAACACCATTGCGCCGGCCGCTGATGTCGGCCGGCGCTTCTGCTCAGTGTGCGGAGTTCTGATGTCGCGCATAGGCGGTGACGACTTGTGCCGCGGTATTGACCAGAACATTCATCCGGAGCTCGAACCGTCGCGCCATCGCAATGATTGCCGCCCCCGATCGAACCGAAACGACGGCCACAAAAAACAGGACAGCACTCAAAACCAAAAATGGAGTGTACACGAAACGCACCTCTCGCTTATGAAGGTTGAAACTGGGCAAGGACCACCAGGCCCGACACCGTCGCAAAAAACAGACCCCACACAAAAAACCCGCGGGCATACCCCCATTCGCCCATACGCACGATCTTTGTGCGCCGTTCGTGCTCGTGGCCGATCGTGTCTTGAGCTTTGCCATGGTCGTCCGGATCGACCGACATGAAACGGCGCAAGGCGTCTTCCACGCTTCCTTGGTGCCCATTCATGGTCTGGCCGTATTCTTCGCGATCCAAAATAAACAACAGCCCGATCACCAAGCCTTCAATGGCGCCGGTCCCAAAGAAAATCAGCGCTGCCCAAGCGGCGGGTTGATCCACATGGCCGAACACCGCGGCAATAAAGCTTGCGCCTTCCATAAAAATCTCCGCCTGAAGCGCGAGGCAAACCAACAGAATTACAAACGCCAAATTTCGCACGACATTCTCTCCTTCTGAACCCGCGACCGCCCTAAATGCCCGAGTGCATTTCGAGCAACGCTGGTAACTTTTTAAGGGGTCTCGAAGGCGCGCGCAGTCGCACAACACAGGCGATTGCTGACTAAACATGGCGCTTTGCTCGACAGTTTCCGCACGTGTTGCGGTGCAAGATCAGCAATTGCTCGACAATTGCTTTCGTTTTGTCTACGGGTCGCAGGACGTGGATTTCATCGACCGGCGATCGAATGCCAAGAAAACAGAAGAAGAATGCTGCGGTTGCGACCAAAATCTCGCCTCGCGATGCCGTTGCCCTTGAGTGCTTCCATCGCTTGATCTGCTTTCTGGTGAAGCATCAGCGCACAAAGGTCGCCGCCTCCACCAACGAGGACGAAAACCTGATAAGCGCGCTGACGAGCGCCGCAAAACGTTGTCGCGCAGACAGTTGGCACGCCACGATCCACGGCTACGCAAAAGGAATGAAGGTCGATCCTCGCGACGCGCTGCGACCGGTGCAGGTGCGCAAATGGATAACCAAATCCGGCGGCATGCGACCGGGCACCTTCGGTTCGATTTTGTGCGGGCTTAATGTTCTCTCTGCGAACTGCGCGCGAAAACACGCGGATTTCGACAGGGCTTACGAAAAATTGCTCGGCGAGTTTGCAGGCACGCTGCATCTGCCGCGCAACGCGATTTCGGAAATTCGAACCCAGCTGGCGTCGCGTGCCGGCACCGGTGCCCACCAACGAAGCCGTGCGATCGGCGTACTGTCGAACGAACGCGAACTCTCCGACCAGGGTGAAATCAACCGCGCGACCGAACGATACGCCGGCGTCTGGTTGGCGATGCGCTTGCGCACGCGCGATCACAACATTTTGCGGTTCCCGCTTTGGATCGAAAGCGAACCGGCATCGAACGACATGCCGCGCGTCACGTTGGTTGCCAGCAACAGCGCCGACGACGCGTACGGTGTTCTTATCCCCGCCAGTTCATACTTCACCATCCTCATATTTCGGGGTCGCGGCGCCAATCGTGGCGACGCCGCCGTCAAGAGCTTTGCGTTCTACCGCGACAGAACCGCGGGCCCTGCGGCTGACAGAGCAAGGGCGCTGACGCTGGGCGGTCTTTACATGGGTCCATCGCATCGACGCGACGCGATTGTTGCGCGCCACGCGATCCTTGAAGAATGCCTCGACGCGAGAGCGGATTCGTTGGAAGGCGTCCGGGAACGACTGAACGAGCTTGACCTGCTGTCGACGGAAATCGGGCCGAAGCTGAAGCCGTACGACAACTATTTGCATCTCCTGTCGCACGAACATTACGGCAAGCAGCACAATGGCGACGACGAGATCCCATTGTATTTGAGCTATAATGATTTTGAGGAACGCTTAACAACGCACGGCGAGACCCCGCGCAAACGGTCAAGCGCGCCGCGGTCTCGGGCGACGCGCCGCAAGTGAGTGACGGCGTGTACGAAGGTCGCGGGGCTCGTATGACTTTCACCCTCGTGCCGTTTCTTTCGAGCGCCCGAAGAAAGAGCCGGCAGGATGCCGGCGCTCCCAGGGGGGCAGGCGGTCTTCGGGCACGCGCGTCGCCCAATGGCTTGGCGGGCGGTCGCTTTGATATGCAGGGCCGGACCGTATTTCCACGCCCCAGAAATTGTCGGGCGTATGCGGGCGGCGCCATCGTGCCGGCCCGGCGATGAAACGTTGCCCCGCCGTGCGAAAAGCTCAGCTTAGATAATGCCTACTCGCCGCGATGAGGATGCGGCTCTTTTGTTTACGGGACGGGCAATACCTGGCAACGCGCGCCCAGAAGCTGATCCTTCGCGATAAAGGATTTGATGTTGCCCACACGCGTCTCAAGCGCCTTGCACGCCGCTTCAACATTGCCGGTCGTGCCTTTGCCGCGGCAACGCTTTGCGGCGCATGTCCATTTGATGCCCAAGACATTTGCTTGATCAACAGATCGTGCTTCTTTGATGCCAACAGGGTTCTCCAGGAAGGCGGAGAAACTTTGCACCGCCGGTGTGTCGGCGACAGCCGTGGAGGGCAGCAGCAGAAAAATGCCGGTCGCAAACATGTTTAAGGTCTGGCGCATGGAACTATCCATTTTTGTTGATTGAAAAAGGCCGGTTCGGTTAGGGAATCCAATCCCCTTTCAGCTGCGCGCACTGCTCTTTGCCGGCTGCAACAACGCCATCTTTCGGCGTAACGCCATAGCCTGGAAAGCCTGGGTAGTAACGGTAGTAGGCTTCCGAGCGCTTCCCCTTATAGACAAGACAAGTGCCAACACGATCGGCTGCCGGACAGGGGCCGGCGATAAATGCCGTCTTCTGCGACGCGCAAGATTTTTCCACGCGGGATAACTGGTAATCGGCGCCGGTATACTCGACACAAAAGCCGTTTGCTTCGCTGTTGCAGCTTCCAGCAATTTTGGTTGGCGCCGTGGCGTTTGACGTGGTGCCGTCGCAGCCGGACGTTGCGATTGCAACCATGGCGAACAACAAAGCGACTGAAATTTTGGTGGAATCAAAACGCGCCATCGATCCTCCTGGTAGACATGCTTTGCATAGATGCCGTTGCCGTCATCGTCACGGCGAGTGCGTAAATCAGCATGCTCGCCAACAAAAATGTTGCTCGTTCATTATCGAAGGGTGACCGGTCCAACGCGGCGCACCGGCGCCTGACATCACCTTATCGTTCCAGACACTTGCGGGGTGAACGGCGCCCCCGGCGCGAGAGGGAGTGTCGAAGGTGCCGCGGCGCCCCCATAGAGGAACGTGTGGTCGCGACCACGAAGGCGCGTTGTAATCCCCAGCCCGCACGAATAGTGCGTTACGGTTGCGGGGTCGACGCCGGGATTGGCATTGCCCGCCGCGACTACCTCGCCCCGGAAAGATGTTCCCGAAATGGCGGCGTCACCATATACGCTGCCGACGAACCCTCGCCCCCCGGGACGAGTGACGGGGTTGGTATAAAGATGGCAACTCACACCCACCCGGGTGCTGTCAGGCGGCAGGTTTGAAAGTTCCACCGGTACGGTGAGGGTGAAGTCTTCGGCCCATGCAGGAGCGGCTGGGAAACTGAGCGCAATGGCCAAGATTGCCCAGAACGATGGATAGACGTGACGCATGGTGGGAGTCTCCTCTGGCGGCTCGAACTTCATGGAAAAGACAAACGAAAAACTAAAACCGCTGAATTCACTCGCTGCGGCCGGTGCCGGTCAGCGTCAGTGTTGGTGTCCGCACTGCAACCGGCGTGAACCGGAAAGTGACCTCCGCCCCCCCCGTACCGGTAAGAGTTAGCGGTGCTGTACGAACTGCAATCGGGGTGAAACGATAACTGACTTCCGCGACGCCAATACCTGTGAGCGTCAACTGCGCCGTACGTAACGCGACGGGGATAAAGGGGCCGGCGGGAGGCGACGCTGGGGCAGGATCTGCCGGCGGCTTCGCCGGATCGGATTTTCTTGTCGGCTTCGTCACAACGGGTGGTGAGCCGGACTTGCTGTTGGACGGTGTATGCGGCGAAACCGCAACCCGGTATGGCGCGTCCGGAAGCGGCTGTGCCGCACTCGTGAAGTCATCGGCGCTAATGGTTCGTTTCGCGTGAGGACTGGCACTTGATGACGAAGGGGGGGTGGTTGCCGGCTTGGTTGCGACTTGCCGTTTCTTCATCGTGGGTGCCGCTGCTTCAGCGACGGAAACCCCGCTATTGCATTGTCGAAGGTCCGCAGTGTCCAAGGCGAGGTTCGCGACCCTAAAACTTTTTATGGCGCCGATTTCCCGCGCAAGTTCCTGACACGCCGTCACAGGTGCAGCAGCGGCCGAAGGCGTGACGGAGGCGCTGCAGCGCAGCTTTTTGCACGTCCAGTTGACACCGCTGGTCTTAAACGCGCCTTGGCGATTTGCATCGGACTGGCTATCAGCCACGATACCGCCGGAGTGTTTTGCCGTGGGACTTTTGTCGTCGGCGGCGTGGGCACCGATACTGCCCAACAACGCGGCCAGCAGCACGCAAAGCAGGGTCTTAGCTGCTCTCGGCGTTCGCATATCCCAGCCTCCCATGTTGGTGTCGTTAGGCGTGATAAGCTTGTGTGCCGTAGCGCGAATCCGCCAGTGAGGCAAGTGCGGTTGGGCTGCGCTGTCATCTCATGCGGCGGCGGTCACACCGCTGGTGCCGCCTTTGTAGCGCTGCAGACCAACGGCCTTTCCGTTGCGCACGACGGCCGCGCTTGGAAACTTTGGGCAACCACTCGCGCGACCCAGCCGGCTTTCGAAGATTGAAGAAAGAGCCGGCAGGATGCCGGCGCTCCCAGGGGTCAAGCGGTCTTCGCGCACGCGCATCGCCCAATAGCTCGGCGGGCGGTCGCTTTGATATGCAAGGCCGGAAGCCTTCATCCGTTCCTCGTCCGCCCGCACGATCAGCTTGATCGCGCCCAGGCGCGGCTGAATTTCCACGCCCCAGAAATTGTCGGGCGTTTCGACGAACTTTTTGAAGTTCTCCGTTTCCGCCAACACGCCGGGGTAACGCTCCGGCGGTTTGCTCTGGCGGTTCTCTCTGGTGCGCAGTTTAGCCTGCGACAATACGCGTTGCTAATTTGTTCTTGCAATTTTCGGCGCTTTCTGCGATATTCGGCGCTGTAATCACTCAGGCTGACGAAGTGCGCCCGGGGTTGTCTGGAAGCGTCGTCTTCCTGGGAGCGCCGGCTTCCAGCCGGCTCTTTTGGGCGGCGAAGAAAGAGCCGGCAGGATGCCGGCGCTCCCAGGGAAAGATTCAATAGCGAGCCTATTCCTTCAAACCAGGCGGCTGGCTGGGCGGCGCGCCCTGAATCGCCTATGATGGATGCTATGAGCGACCTCCTATCTCGCATCACCATCCGCGCCGAACAATGGCACGGCCAACCGTGTATTCGCAGCATGCGCATCCGCGTGTCGGATGTGCTCGAAATGCTGGCTGGCGGGATGAGCCATGAAGAAATTCTGGCGGACTACCCCTACCTAGAACGCGACGATATTCGCGCGGCGCTGGCCTATGCCGCGCAAGAAATGAAGCATCCGATCGTCACGGCGGCCCAGTGATGTTTCTGGTCGGCGCGCAGCCCCCCTGGGACCGCCGGCATCCTGCCGGCTCTTCCTTCACGGCCCAAAAGGGCCGGCTGGAAGCCGGCGGTCCCAGGGAAAAAGGCAGGGTGTGCTTGCCCCTCACGGGAGCAAAAGAAACTTCCGGAAGTAAACGTTTTCTCTTCGACGGTGCTCCAGATTGACGGCCGTTGAACAATGGCCCAACGCGGGCCATACTAAGCGTTATGGAAAAGCTCAGCCCTGCCATCAAAACCATCGCCGAGATCGTGATGTATGCCGCTGCCTTCGGTGGCCTGTTCTGGCTGCTATTTGGACAGGGCTAGCTAGGGGCACTACAGCGCGCCCAAGCGAGCAAACGGCGTACAGCCCCTTGGCGGCGGCTTACAGCGCGCGTTCGTCACAGTCATATTTTCCCTGGGAGCGCCGGCTTCCAGCCGGCTCTTTTTTGAGTCGTGAAGGAAGAGCCGGCAGGATGCCGGCGCTCCCAGGGAAGTGTCGCCTGCGCAATGGCGGACACGCATGCCGGACATCGACCCCTGTCCGGATTGTCCGGCTTTACTTCCCTGGGACCGCCGGCTTCCAGGGAAGGGGTGCCCATTTTGCCGTTGGGCCTATTTTGCGGCCAAATTGCTGGCCATTTATTGACACTATGTCAATCAACTACATGATATAGTTAAGTAATTACCATCTTCATACCGGACAAAACAGCGGATATCATGACGGACACGCGCTTGAGCGACGGTGGCGAAGGTTTGGGCCTGATGGAACCGCTGCTCATCGGCGAAAGCTCGCCGCGCCGAGGGCCGCTCACCGATCTCGCCGTTGACCTTGCCTCGAAATCGGCGGGCTTCCGGCGAAGCTTGCCCGGCGGCCTGCAGAGGGAACTCGCCGGCCTTGTACGCGCCATGAACTGTTATTACTCGAACCTGATCGAGGGACACGATACCCACCCCATCGACATCGAACGCGCCCTGAAAAGCGACTACAGCAGCGATCCCCGCAAGCGCGACCTCCAGTTGGAGGCCAAGGCCCACATCACCGTTCAAACTTGGATCGACGGCGGCGGCATCGGCGCCCGCGCGACGACCGTCGAAGGCGTCTGCGATATTCATCGCCGCTTCTGCGAACTTTTGCCCGACGATCTGCTTTGGGTGGATGACCCCGACAGCGGCCGCCGTCTGCGCGTCGTTCCGGGCGAAACGCGCACCGCCGACGTCAAAGTGGGCCGCCACGTGCCTGTCGGCGCCGGCGCCGTTCCACGCTTTCTCCATCGGTTGCAAGACGGTTACGCCAATCTGGGCAAGACCGACGCCATCCTTGCCGCCGCCGCCGCACACCATCGCTTGCTGTGGATCCATCCGTTTCTGGATGGCAACGGTCGCGTGGCCCGCCTCATGTCGCATGCCATGTTGCTGCAGGCGCTCGACACCGGCGGCCTGTGGTCGATCGCCCGCGGCCTCGCGCGCAATGTTGCAACCTACAAGGACTTGCTCGCCGCCGCCGACATGCCGCGCCGCAACGACCTCGACGGACGCGGCACGTTGAGCGAAGAGGCACTCGCCGATTTCACGCGCTTCTTCCTGACCACGTGCCTCGATCAAGTCGCCTTCATGGAATCGCTGGTCGAGCCCGACCGCCTTCGCGCGCGCATTCTTTTGTGGGCGGAAGAGGAAGTACGCGTCGGCGCCCTGCCGGCGAAAGCCGGCGCCATTCTCGAAGCGCTGTTGTTTCGCGGCGAACTTCCACGCGGCGACGTCGGCGCGGTGCTGGGCGCCAGCGACCGGCACGCACGACGCACCATCGGCGCTCTCGTGGATAAGGGCGTCATCACCTCGCAAAGCCCACGCGCACCCCTGCGCCTCGCCTTCCCCGCCACCCTCGCCGCACGCTGGATGCCGGGCCTGTTTCCCGAACAAACAAACTGACCTCCCCTGGGAGCGCCGGCTTCCAGCCGGCCCTTTCTTCGCGGCAGCAAAGAGCCGGCCACGTGCCTGAGGTTGAACGGACGCCCTTCCCTGGGAGCGCCGGCTTCCAGCCGGCACTTCCTTCACAAACAAAAAAAGAGCCGGCTGGAAGCCGGCGCTCCCAGGGAAGATGCGCGCAACGCCTCCACCAAAATCTCGTCATGGCCGGGCAAGCGAAGCGCGACCCGGCCATGACGAGTTTTATTGGTTTGACCTAAACCGGACAGCGGCGGGCTCCGCCTGCGCCAATGCTTCGGCGGATAGGCAGCCGCCACGACGATATTTTACGATGCTGCACACTCGACCCTTGTGCAGCTTGTGCAACATCAAGCGGCCAAACGCGCCGCCCGTCTACGACACGAACTTGATGCGCTTGATGAACGCGCTCGACGTGCCCTCGCCGGCAGAGGCCGAGGTGTCGACTTCGATCGAATAGCCCGACACGGCCTCGGCCACCGCGGTGCCGAAGGCTGCGCGCGTGCCTTGCTTCAGGTCGAAGCGCGAGGTCACGGTCCGGCCCGTTGCCGGGGCGTCGACGCAGACATAGCGCCCGCCCTCTTGATAGTAGCGCCCGGCATAGGGGTGACCGATGCGGTCGCCGTTGCACAGGAACAGGCCCACGAAATACGGAATGTCGGGCGCGAACAGCGATCCCGACGGTTTCTTCTCCGTGCCGAAAAACACCTGCACCATGA
>JAIOQG010000290.1 GCA_021413465.1 Alphaproteobacteria bacterium
GGAATGTAGCAGGCGGCCAGCCGCGCCTCTTTCCCCGGATGGACGTGGAAGTCCGTGTCGACCATGCCAAGCGGCTTGAAGATCTTCGTCCGCAAGTAATCTTCGAATTTTTGGCCTGAGATTTTCTCGACGAGATATCCCAGAATATCCGTCGACACCGAATAGTTCCACGCCGTCCCCGGCGAAAATTCCAGCGGCAGCTTTCCCAACTGCTCGACCATGCCCTCAAGCGTGCCGCTCTTCTCGATCTCGCCGATCTTGAGCTTGCGATAGGCCGCGTCGACATTGGTGGATTCCTGAAACCCGTAGGTCAGTCCCGATGTGTGCCGCAGCAAGTCGATGATCAGCATCGGCCGGTCCGGACGCTTGGTGCGAAACGTCTGCATAAACCCGCCCTGAAAGACGCCAAGGTCCTTCCACGCCGGAATATACTTGTGCACCGGCTCGTCGAGCGCGACCAAACCCCGTTCGACCAACTGCATGAACGCAATCGACGTGATCGGCTTCGTCATCGAGTAGATGCGAAAGATCGTATCTTCGTCGAGCTTCTTCTTGCGTTCGACATCCGCCATCCCGAACGCCGAAAAATGCGCCGTCTCGCCGCGCCGGTGAACGAGCACGAGCCCGCACGGCATCCGCCCCGTATCGATGTATTTGCGTTGGATGAATTGGTCGATCATCTCCAATCGCGCGGAAGACAGTCCGACGGCTTCGGGGCGTTTGCTCATGTGCGTGTTTCCTGGAATGGCGAAGTCGGCCCATCTTAGCCACAAGCCGCAGCCTCAAGAAAGAAGTTTGAAACACCAAGATGCTCGGGCCAATCTTGAACGCAGACGCGTGCCGCCGCACAAAAAAAGGGGTTTCACGCAAAGCCGCAAAGAAGGAAGAAACAAGACGGTGTTCATTTTCTTCTTGGCGCGCAGCGCCTGTCCGACATCGGATGCACGCCAGCGGCGCGCGAAAGACAGGCCACTTCTTTGCGTCTTAGCGGCTTTGCGTGAAACCTCTTTGTTCAGGGCGGCCGCACCACACCAGCGCTCAAGGTTAGCCCGAGCACCTTGCCGATCTTGGCGTTTCAATCCTCTTACTTGTTGAGCGCCTCAGCCACCAACCGCTGAAACCAAGCCACCCCCGCCTCATGCCGCGGCGACAGCACGCCCGCCTCATAGATACCGGCCTCGATATTCGTCTGCACCCGCTCGCAGATCCATTTGTCTTCGGCGGTCACCACCGCGGAGGTGGCGATAATGCGGTGCCGCGCCACCGGATCGCCGGCGATCTCGGGCGTCAGATAATAGTCATACACCAACCGCGTGGCGCCGAGGCCGAGGGGCACCATCCGTTCCATCATCAACCCATGGCCGTAAACATTGACGCCCAGGTGCGGCTGCACGAACGCCCACAACCCGTCATAGACACCGTCGGTCGCACGCGGCGGCGCGTGGTGAAAACAAACCCCGCCTTCGACCGTCACCGCGTATTTCGACGCATCGACTTCCGCGTTCAACGCCGGATGCACGAGCGGGATGTGATATCCCTCGAGATAATTCTCGACGTAGAGCTTCCAATTGCACGCAATGTCGTGCGTGCGCCGGTCGCTATGCACCAAGCGATCGAGGTCGCGTCCGCCCATGCGCGCATCAAGCGGCGCCAGCAATGCGGCGAGGGCAGGGGCGTCCTTGTCGGCGTTGACGAACACGAAGCCGCGCCATGTTTCCACCCGAACATCGAACAGCGAAAATTGGCGCGGATCGAACCCGGCCGCCGCCCCGAAATCGCGCGCGCTCTTCAATCGCCCGTCAAGCGCATAGGCCCAGCCGTGATACTTGCACGTCAGTACCGCACCGCAATTGCCGCGCGCCTCGTCGAACAGCGGCCCGGCGCGGTGCCGGCAAACATTGTGAAACGCCTTGAGCCCGTCTTTCGTGCGCACGACAAGCAGTGGAAATCCCGCAATCGTCGCGGTGACGACATCGCCCTCGTGTGCAAGCTCCGACACATGCGCCATGAACAGCCACGAACGTCCGAACACGCCTTTGCGCTCGTTCTCGTAACGCGACGCGTCTCGATAGCTCGATGCGGCAGCAGTGACCTGCAGTTGCGCCATCGCCGCTCCTTAAGCAGCCGTGCCGCCGACGGTCAGTCCCTCGATCAGCAAGGTCGGTTGCCCCACGCCCACCGGCACGCTCTGTCCGTTCTTGCCGCAGGTTCCGACGCCGGTATCGAGTTTCAAATCGTTGCCGATCATCTTCACGAGAGTCAGCGCGTCGGGCCCGTTGCCGATCAGCGTCGCGCCTTTCACCGGCGCGCCCACCTTACCGTCTTCGATGCGATAGGCCTCGGTGCACGAGAACACGAACTTACCGCTCGTGATATCGACCTGGCCCCCGCCGAAGTTCACGGCATAGAGGCCGTTCTTAACGCTTGCGAGAATTTCCTGCGGGTCCCGCTCGCCCGCCATCATATAGGTGTTGGTCATACGGGGTTGGATCGTGTTGCCGTAAGACTGCCGCCGTCCGTTGCCGGTCGCCTTCATGCCCATCAGCCGCGCATTCTGCCGGTCCTGGATGTAGCCTTTCAGTATGCCGTCTTCGATCAAAACGGTGCGGCTCGTTGGCGTACCTTCATCGTCGACCGAAAGGGATCCGCGCCGCGACTCGATCGTGCCGTCATCGACGACCGTCACGCCGGGCGAGGCCACGCGTTGCCCCAGCAGCCCGGCAAACGCGCTCGTCTTCTTGCGGTTGAAATCGCCCTCAAGCCCATGACCGATTGCTTCATGCAACAAAATACCTGGCCAACCCGGCCCCAGCACCACCGGCATTACGCCGGCCGGCGCGGGAACGGACTTCAAATTGACCAGAGCTTGGCGCAACGCCTCATCGACCGCCGCTTTCCAAGTCTCGGGGCGAAGATAAACGTCATAGGCCGTCCTGCCGCCGCTACCGTGCGAGCCGCTTTCCTGCCGATCGCCTTCACCTGCCACAATCGACACGTTCAGGCGCACCAACGGCCGGATATCGCGCACCGTCATGCCGTCCGGGCGGATAATCTCAACCGCCTGCCATTCGCCGAACAGCGAGCACGACACCTGCCGCACCCGCGAATCCCGCGAGCGGGCATAGGCGTCGATGTCGGCCAGCAGCTTCGTCTTAACCTCGAACGGCGTATGATCGATCGGGTTCTCGTCCGAATAGAGCTTCACGTTCGTCCGCGACGGACCGGCGGCCCATTGACCGGTATAGCCGCTCTTGACCGCCTGCACGGCGCTGGCGGCCCGGCGCATGGCGTCTTCGCTGATCTCGGTCGAATGGGCAAAACCGATCGCCTCGCCGGCAATCGCGCGCAACCCAAAGCCTTGCGTCGTGTCGAAACTCGCCGCCTTCATCCGCCCGTCGTCGAACACAAAGCTTTCCGTCAGCCGGTATTCGAGGAACAACTCGCCATCGTCGGCGCCCTTCAGCGCGTCGGCGGCGATCCGCTCGACTTGACCGCGATCGAGGCCGCCTTTCGTGAAGAACAAATCGCCTGTGGATGTCATCGCGGCTTCTCCGGAATACACGTTGCAAACGCAAGGTAGGGCGTTCTCCGCCGGGGTCAATCCGCAGTCGTGAACGAGGGGTGGCATAAGGTCGCAATGACTGCACACCACGTCCACCGCTACATCCGGTTCACTAAAATCGCGAATGGTTTCAACCTAAGGGACGATTCCCTTTTGGTTTTTCCGATCATTCGGTGCAACGGGGCTGATCAAGCGCATGCGCGCATCCATTAAATTCGTATTCCATACGCTTGCGGCGCTCGCCGCCTTGGCGCTGGGCAGTAACGCGGCGCTGGCTGTCGAGGGCAGCTACGCCGTGCCCGAACAGATCGGTTTGATGCCGGCTGCGACGAAGCACATGCAGGACATTCACGACTTTCATAACCTGCTGCTCGTGATCATCACGATCATCACGCTCTTCGTGCTCGGCCTCTTGATCTGGGTCATGGTGCGTTACAACGCCCGTGCGAACCCAAAGCCGGCCACCTGGTCGCACAACTCGCTGATCGAGATCATCTGGACGATCGTCCCGGTGGTGATTTTGGGCCTGATCGCCGTCCCCTCGATTCGCCTTCTCTATAATGGCGAGGTCATTCCGGCCAACGTCGACCTGACGGTTAAGGCGATCGGCCATCAATGGTACTGGTCCTACGAATATCCCGATCAGGGCAACTTCACCTTCGATGCCCTGATGTTGAGCGATGAAGATGCAAAAAAGGCGGGTGAGCCGCGCCTCTTGGGCGTCGACAAGCGCGTCGTCGTGCCGGTCGGCAAGACGGTTCGCATGATCATCACCTCGCAAGACGTCATTCACTCCTGGACCATCCCCGCCTTCGGCGCCAAAATCGACGCAGTTCCCGGTAAGTTGAACGAAACCTGGTTCAAGGCGGAGCGCGAGGGTGTGTTCTACGGCCAATGCTCGGAGCTCTGCGGCGCCAAGCACGCCTTCATGCCGATCGCGGTCGAAGTCGTCAGCCAAGAACGTTTCGACGCCTGGATTGAAGAAGCGAAAAAGAAGTTTGCTCAGAGCGACAGCGCGCCTACCGCGCTTGCCGCTCGCTAATCGTTAGGAACGCTCCGATATGGCGACCGCCAAACAAGCCGACGCGCACCACGAACACCACAACCCCACGGGCTGGCGTCGTTTCGTCTATTCGACGAACCACAAAGACATCGGCACGATGTACCTGATCTTCGCGATCTTTGCGGGGATTGTAGGCGGTGCACTTTCCGTCGCCATCCGCATGGAGTTGCAGCATCCCGGCGTTCAATATTTCGTCGGCGACGAGCATCTCTACAACGTCTTCGTCACCGCCCACGCTCTGATCATGATCTTCTTCATGGTCATGCCGGCCATGATCGGCGGCTTTGGGAACTGGTTCGTGCCGCTGATGATCGGCGCGCCCGACATGGCGTTCCCGCGCATGAACAACATCTCGTTTTGGCTGCTGCCGTTTTCGTTCCTTCTCCTGATCCTCTCGATGTTCGTCGAGGGCGATAGCGGCGGTCACGGCGTCGGCGGCGGTTGGACGATTTACGCGCCTCTATCGACCACCGGCTCACCCGGACCGGCGATGGATTTCGCGATTCTGGCGCTCCACATCGCCGGCGCTTCGTCGATCCTGGGCGCGATCAATTTCATCACCACGATCTTCAATATGCGCGCGCCGGGCATGACGCTGCACCGCATGCCGCTCTTTGTGTGGTCGATCCTGGTGACCGTGTTCTTGCTGCTGTTGTCGTTGCCCGTATTGGCGGGCGCCATCACGATGCTGCTCACCGACCGCAATTTCGGCACCACCTTCTTCGACCCCGCCGGCAACGGCGATCCGATCCTGTTCCAGCATCTGTTCTGGTTCTTCGGTCACCCTGAAGTTTACATTCT
Source organism: Alphaproteobacteria bacterium (assembly GCA_021413465.1). GTDB lineage: Bacteria > Pseudomonadota > Alphaproteobacteria > Micropepsales > Micropepsaceae > SZUA-430. The sequence continues at coordinate 5,427 of JAIOQG010000290.1, forward strand.
CATTCTTCCGGGCTTCGGCATGATCAGTCAGATCGTCTCGACGTTCTCCAAGAAACCGGTATTCGGTTATCTCGGCATGGCCTATGCCATGGTCGCGATCGGCGTCATCGGTTTCGTTGTTTGGGCCCACCACATGTACACCGTGGGCATGAGCGTCGACACGGAAGCCTACTTCCTCGCTGCCACCATGGTGATCGCGGTGCCCACCGGCATCAAGATCTTCTCCTGGATCGCAACGATGTGGGGCGGTTCGATCGAATTCAAAACGCCCATGCTCTGGGCGATCGGCTTCATATTCTTGTTCACCTTAGGCGGCGTGACGGGCGTGGTCCTCGCCAACTCGGGCGTCGATACGTCGTTGCACGACACCTATTACGTCGTCGCCCATTTCCACTACGTGCTCTCGCTCGGCGCCGTCTTCGCCATCTTTGCCGGCTTCTATTATTGGTCGGGCAAGATGTGGGGCTATCAATACAGCGAGTTCTGGGGCCAGTTGCATTTCTGGTTCACGTTCGTGGGCGTCAACCTCACGTTCTTCCCGCAGCATTTCTTAGGGTTGGCCGGCATGCCGCGACGCTATGTCGATTACCCCGACGCCTACGCCTACTGGAATTACATCTCCTCGATCGGCTCGTTCATCTCGGCCTTTGCCGTCGTGATTTTCCTCATCATGTTGGTTGAGATGTTCACCTCCCGCCGCAAAGCCGGGGCCAATCCGTGGGGTGTAGGCGCAACGACGCTCGAATGGACGCTGCCCTCGCCGCCGCCGTTCCACCAGTTCAACGAGCTGCCTAAGATCACGGCGGGGCCCGGACATTGAGCCTCGCCTCCGACACAGCAACACCGCTAAGGGCTGGCGCCTCGCTCGCCGGCCCCTCGGACTATCTCACGCTGTTGAAGCCGCGCGTGATGTCGTTGGTCATCTTCACGGCGCTGACCACGATAATCGTGGCGCCGGGCGCTATTCACCCCGTCGTCGCATTCGCGGCGTTGTTGTGCATCGCCGTCGGCGCCGGCGCCTCCGGTGCGCTCAATCAGTGGTTCGACGCCGACATCGACGCCATCATGGTCCGCACCCGCTCGCGCCCCGTGCCCTCGGGCAAGATCACCGCGCAAGAAGCGCTCGAGTTCGGATCGATCCTTGCAGCCTTCAGCGTCTTTGCGATGGCGTTTCTCGTCGGCTACGTGCCGGCAATCCTCTTGGCCGTCACGATTGGCTTCTATCTCTTCGTTTACACGATGTGGCTGAAGCGCTTGACGGTGCAAAACATCGTCATCGGTGGCGCCGCCGGTGCCTTGCCGCCCGTGATCGGTTGGGCCGCGGTCACCGGCAACGCCTTCGACGCGCTGCCCTGGCTGCTGTTCCTCATCATCTTCGTTTGGACGCCGCCGCATTTTTGGGCCTTGGCTCTCGCCGGAAGCGATGATTACGCGCGCGCCAAAGTGCCGATGCTGCCGGTCGTCAAAGGCTCGCGCGTCACCCGCAACCACATTCTGTTCTATTCGCTCGTCTTAGCTCCCGTCGCGGTATCGCCTTATGCGCTCAACCTCGTCGGCCCCGTCTACGCGGCGGTGGCAGCCATCGGCGGCCTCGGCTTCGTAGGCCTCGCCGTCGCGCTTTGGCGCGCCTCCGAAAAAACAGAACGCGCCTCCGCGATGCGCCTATTCGCCTATTCGATCTTCTATTTGTTCGCGATCTTCACGGCACTCGCCGTCGAGCGTTTGATCGGCTTTGCGCCGGGAGCATGAGCACACCCATGCCGTTGACCCCGGAAGAATTGAAGAAGCGCAACCAACGCAATTGGGCCATCGCCGGCATCTTGCTGGCGTTTGTCGTGCTCGTCTTCGTGGTGACCGTCGTGAAGCTCGGCGGCAACATCGCTCACAGACCGCTGTGAGGGCCTGACGCGATGCGCAAGATCGACCGCAACGACAGAGTGCTGCTGATGTGCGTCGGCGTGTTCGTGGCCATGGTCGGGCTCACCTACGCCTCCGTCCCGCTCTACCGCATTTTCTGCCAGGCGACCGGCTTTGCCGGCACCCCGCGCATTTTTGCGCAGGCCTCGAACGCCGTCGGCACCGGTTCGATCGAAGTGCGTTTCGATGCCAATGTGGGCCAAGATTTGCCGTGGGATTTCAAACCGGAAAACGGTTCGATGCGCGTCCGCTTGGGCGAGAACAACAAAGCGTTTTTCCGCGCCCGCAACGACAGCGCGCACGCCATCGTCGGCACCGCGACGTTCAACGTCACCCCCATGAAAGCGGCGCAATATTTCAACAAGGTTCAGTGCTTTTGCTTCACGCGCCAGGAGCTCAAAGCCGGCCAATTCGCCAATCTCGGTGTCTCGTTCTTCGTCGACCCCGCCATCGCGACCGACCCCGCCACCAAAGACGTCACCGCCGTGACGTTGTCGTACACGTTCTTTCCTGCAAAATCCGAAACCAAAACCGTCGCTGCGTTAGTCCCGCGCTGAGATCTGAGGTCGAACCATGGCATCCGAAGAAGTCAAACACGATTATCACCTCGTAGAACCCAGCGCGTGGCCGATCGTCGGTTCGGTCGGCGCCTTCGTGTCGGCAGTCGGTGCGATCGCCTATTTCCAAACGCTGAAAGGTGCGCCGCCGCTGTTTGGGCTGCTGTCCGGTCCCTACATGCTGATCTTGGGCGCGCTCATCCTGGGCTACACCTTCATCGGTTGGTGGCGCGACGTGGTGAAAGAATCCGTCGTCAACGGCGACCACACGCCGGTCGTCAAGCTCGGCCTGCGCTACGGCATGATCCTATTCATCGCCTCCGAAGTGATGTTCTTCGTCGCTTGGTTCTGGGCCTATTTCAACGCCGCTTTGTTCCCGAAATTCATCGGGTTGGCGACCTGGCCGCCGCCGCAAACGATCACGTTCGATCCGTGGCATCTGCCGCTCTTGAACACGCTGATCTTGCTGACCTCCGGCACCACGGTGACCTGGGCGCACCACGCGATCCAAACCGGCGACCGCAAAGGCGCTGTGAACGGTCTCGCTTTGACCGTCCTACTCGGCCTCACCTTCACCTGCGTGCAGGCCTATGAGTACATGCACGCGGGCTTCGGCTTTGCAGGTAACGTCTATGGCGCCACGTTCTTCATGGCGACGGGATTTCACGGCTTCCATGTCATCGTCGGCACGATCTTCCTCATCGTTTGCTATTTCCGCGCTCGCGCCGGCCATTTCACGCCGGAACGTCATTTCGGCTTCGAAGCGGCGGCGTGGTACTGGCACTTCGTCGACGTGGTGTGGCTGTTCCTCTTCGCCTCGATCTATGTTTGGGGCGAAGGCGCCCATCTGGCCGGCCACTAGGAACCGCGCGCAAACCGCAAAGGTTGGAATATGAGCCAGTTGCGTGCAGCCCCCCTGTGGCAGTCGGGGCTGCTCTGCGGCTGTCCGCGTTGCGGTAAGGGCAAGCTTTACGTCAGCTATCTCAAAATCGCGCCGCGCTGCACGGTCTGCGGCCTGGACTTTGGCTTTGCCGATGCCGGCGACGGCCCTGCGGTCTTCGTCATTTTGATAGCCGGCGCCTTCATCGTCGGCGCCGCCTTGTTCGTCGAGATCAATTACCGGCCGCCTTATTGGCTGCACGCCGTTCTATGGCTGCCCCTGACCTTGACCCTTTGCTTGGGCCTGCTCCCGGTATTCAAGGCGATCCTGTTCGCGCTCCAATATCGCAATCGGTCGGGCGAGGGACGGGTGGACAAATAGATGTTTCGCCCGCTTCCAGGCCTCACCGTTGCAACGCTGATCGCCCTTGCCATCCTCATCGCCCTCGGCACCTGGCAGCTGCAACGTCGCGCTGAAAAACACGCGCTGCTGGATCAAATCGCCGACCGTCTGCAAGCCGCACCCGCACCGGTCGAGATTTTGCTCGCAACCGGCGCCTACGCCGCCCACCGCGCCGCAACCGCGCAAGGTGTTTTCGATCATACCGCCGAAGCCTACGTCTACGCCCCGCGCAGCACCGACGGCCCGCCGCGTCCGGGCTTTCGCATCGTCACACCGCTCCGCCTCGTGTCGGGCGGGTTGCTCCTCGTCGATCGCGGCTGGGTGGATGCGGCGCTCAAGGCGCCGGACACGCGCAAAAAAGGGCAGGTCGAGGGCGAGATCGAAGTCGCCGGCACGCTGCGGCCCTCGTCTCTGCCCGCCACGTTCACCCCCGCACCCGATCTGGCGTCGCGCACGTTTTACCAGCGCGACGGCGCGGCCATCGCAAAAGCGCTCAACCTCACGCTGTCGAGCACGCTAATTCTCGAAGCCTCCTCCCGCCAAGAAGGGGGGCCGGAACCCTTGCCGACGCTCGTCAACATTCCCGACAATCATCTGCAATATGCGCTGACGTGGTTTTCGCTCGCGCTTGTTCTCCTCGTCGTATATTGGCGCATGCACGTCATTCGCGGGCGCTTCGGGTCAAATCACTGACGCGCCTCCACGCAGCAAAGAAGCGGTCCACCGCATGAAATTCGTCAGCACGCGCGGCCAGTCGCCGGAAATCGGTTTCGAAGATGTCCTGCTGTCGGGCCCGGCACCCGATGGCGGGCTTTACGTGCCGCAGTCCTGGCCGAAACTCGACATGCTGCGCCTCACCGGCAAGAAAGATCTAAAATACGCCGATCTGGCCGCAACCGTGCTCGCGCTCTACGCCGGCGATCCCGCGTGGTACGAGGCGATCCAGCACCATGCCCGCGCGGCCTACGCGAAATTCGACGATCAGCGCATCGCCCCTTTGCGCGAACTTGGGCCCCATCGCTGGCTGCTCGAACTGTTCCACGGGCCCACGCTCGCTTTCAAGGATTTTGCCCTTCAGGTTCTGGCGCCGCTGATGAACGAAGCGCTGGCGCGGCGCAAAACGCGCGCGCTCGTCTTGGCGGCGACCTCGGGCGACACCGGCGCCGCGGCCGTGGCGGCACTCGCCGGTCAACCCAATATCGACCTCATCGTTTTGCATCCCAAGGGCCGCATCTCGGATATCCAACGCCGGCAAATGACAACATCGACCGCATCGAACGTGCGCAACATCGCCATCGAAGGCACGTTCGACGACGCGCAAGCACTCGTCAAAGCAGTCTTCGCCGACGCGGAATTCGCAGCCAAACACAAACTGGCCGCCATCAATTCGATCAATTGGATCCGCATCGCCGCGCAGGCCGCGTACTACCTCTCCACTTACTTGGCGCTCCGCCGGCCGCTCACCTTCTCGGTGCCGACGGGCAATTTCGGCGATGTGTTTGCCGGTTACGTCGCCAAGCAGATGGGCACGCCGATTCAAAAACTCATCATCGCCACCAACGCGAACGACATTCTGGCGCGCGCGCTCGCAACCGGAATCTATGCCCGCAAGGCAGTGAACGCCACCCTGTCCCCGGCGATGGACATTCAGGTCGCGAGCAATTTCGAGCGTCTCTTGTTCGAGGCCCATGGCCGCGACCCGGCCGTGCTGCGCGATCTAATGGCGCAATTTGCGGCGACCGGCTCCATGACCATCAAACCCGATGCGCTTGAACTCATGCGCAAATCCTTCGCCGCCGATCGCGTGCACGAAGGCGAAACGGTCGCCACGATGAAACTCGTGCATCGCGACAGCGGCATCTTGTTGGATCCCCACACCGCTGTGGGCTTCACGGCCACGCGCGTCGCGGCACCCGACGAAGATGTGGTCACCGTCGCAACCGCCCATCCGGCAAAATTTCCCGAAGCCGTAGAAATGGCGACCGGCGTCAAACCGGCCTTGCCCGAACGGCTCCGTTGGATACTGAGCGCACCGGAACGCTGCGACACCCTACCCAACGATCCCGCCGCCTTGAGGCACTACATCGCCGCAAACTAACAATCTGGGGTGGTGCAACGGCCAATAAGTGGCGGTTTTCCGCCGCTTCAAACAACCAATGAAATGCAGCCGCGACTGCACTATCTAAAGCGCTCCCGCGCCCCAAAAACACAGAGCCGATAAGGTCCGAAATGCCCCCTAGCATCACCAAGCTTGCCAATGGCCTCACCGTCATCACCGACCCCATGCCGCACCTCGAAACGGCGGCGGTCGGCGTCTGGGTCGATGCTGGCGCGCGCAACGAAACCAAGGCGACGAACGGCATCGCCCACATGCTCGAGCACATGGCGTTCAAGGGCACCACGCGCCGCTCGGCCCGCGCGATTGCCGAAGAAATCGAACGCGTCGGCGGTTTCATCAACGCCTATACGGCGCGCGAACAAACGGCCTACTACGTGCGTGTGCTCAAGAACGATGTCGCGCTCGGCGTCGATATCTTGGCCGACATCCTTCAAGACTCGATCTTCGACCCCGAAGAACTCGCGCGCGAACAGGGCGTCGTCATCCAAGAAATCGGACAGGCCGAAGACACGCCCGACGACATCATCTTCGATCATTTGCAGGCGATCGCCTTTCCGGACCAGCCTTTGGGCCGCCCGATCCTGGGCACCGAAGCGCATGTGCGCTCGTTCACGCGCGAAACGCTGGTCGACCAAATCAAGGGACACTATTTCGCCTCGTCGATGCTGTTGATCTCGTCCGGCGCCGTCGATCACGCGCGCATGGTGGCGCTCGCCGAAAAGCACTTTACGAAACTGCAACGCGGCAATTCCAGGCCGGTTGAAACGGCAGCCTATGCCGGCGGCGAACACCGCTCGTCCGACGATCTGGAGCAGGTCCACGTTTCGCTCGCCTTTCCGGGCTTTCGCGCCGATCACGACGATATCTACGCGGCGCAAGTCTATTCGACGGTGTTGGGCGGCGGCATGTCTTCGCGCCTCTTCCAGGAGGCGCGCGAAAAGCGCGGGCTTTGCTATTCGATACACAGCTTCGGCGCCAGCTATCGCGACACGGGCCTGTTCGGCGTCTACGCCGGCACCAGCGACAAGGATGTGCCGGAACTCGTGCGCGTGATCGCAGGCGAAATGCAGTCCTTGGCGGGCGCCACCACCGATGACGAGGTCGTCCGCGCGCGGGCGCAGATGAAAGCCGGCGTGCTCATGGGCCTGGAACAGGCTTCTGCACGCTGCGAACACATCGCGGCGCAAATGTTCACCTATGGCCGCCTCATCGACACGCAAGAACTCATTGCCAAGATCGATGCCGTCGATGCCGCCGCCGTCAGCCGCATAGCGGCCAAAGTGCTGAAGAACGGTGCCTTGTCTTTGGCCGCAATGGGTCCGGTGGCAGCACTTGGGTCTTACGACAGCGTGGCGCAGCGTTTCGCCTAATGCCGATCCGAACGACGCTCGCCCGCTTGAAACCTTCGACATATATCGAGGGAAAATCCGTCCGCATACGCCCGCCCGTCACGGCCGACTACGCCCAATGGTCGAAACTCAGGGGCGAAAGCCGGGAGTTCCTGACCCCGTGGGAACCGTCCTGGGCGCCCGACGAACTTTCGCGGGCTGCGTTCCAACGGCGCCTGCGTCGCTACGCTCAAGCGGCCCGCGCCGGGACCGGCCACATGTTTTTTGTCTTCGATCGCAAGTCGGGCGATCTCGTAGGCGGCTGCCAATTTTCGAACATCCGCCAAGGCGTTGCGCAATCGGCGGTCACGCTCGGCTATTGGATGGGAAAAAAATTCGCGGGGCAGGGGCTGATGACCGAGGCGGTGGTCACGCTCGTCCGGCATGCCTTCGATCGCATGGGTTTTCACCGCGTCGAAGCGGCATGTTTAGCCTCGAATGCGCCATCACGCCGCGTGCTTGCGAAATCCGGGTTCTCGGCCGAAGGAACGGCGCGAAAATATCTAAAGATCAATGGCGAATGGCAAGATCATCTGCTATTCGGCATCATCGCTGGCGACCCCGTCCCCGCTGCAAAATAGTGAACCTTGAAGAGTGCATTCATGACGAAAAAACCTGACCCCGCCGCCCGGACGAATTTGCCCTCGACGCCGATGATGGTCATCCTTGGCGGCGCCTTTCTTTGTCTTGCGCTCGTCGTTGGAATTTTTGCGCCCGGGGGCTTCTTGGATTCGCTAACCAGCTCTCAAGACGTCGACACGACGATCGAAGACATGCTCAATCACCAGGCCGACGCGCTTCCTGAAGCCCTCAGCGCGGAAAAGAACGCCGCGTTCTTGGCCGAAAACGCCAAAAAGCCCGGCGTCAAAACCACCGCCAGCGGCCTGCAATACCGCGTGATCAAAGCAGGCCCCGGCAGTGGCAAGCAGCCCGGTCCCGCAACCGAAGTCACTGTCCACTACGCCGGCACGATGATCGACGGCACGGAATTCGATTCCTCGATCAAACGCGGCGAGCCGAGCACCTTCACGCTGGATATGGTGATCCCCGGTTGGACCGAAGGCGTGCAGTTGATGCATGAAGGCGACAAGTTCGAATTCGTCATTCCGCAAGACTTGGCTTACGCGGAGCGAGGAAAGGGTTCCATCCCCCCATTCCAAACGCTGGTGTTCCAAATCGAGTTGATTAAGGTCCACTAGGTTCGCGAATTATAGTGTCACCGAATTTATACGTTCCAACCACAGGAGGCTGAATTGGCCGACGCATTAAATCTTGAAAACAACGCGGCCTTCTTGGCTGAAAACGCAAAAAAACCGGGCGTCAAGACGACCGCGAGCGGCCTGCAATTCAGAACCGTCACGCCCGGCACCGGCAAGCAGCCGGGCCCCACCAGCACCGTGACCGTGCATTATGCCGGCGCCTTGATCGACGGCTCCGTTTTCGATTCCTCGATCGCGCGCGGTGAATCCATCAGCTTCGGCCTCAACCAAGTAATCCCGGGTTGGACCGAAGGCCTGCAATTGATGCGCGAAGGCGAAAAGGCCGAACTCGTGATCCCGCAGGACCTGGGATACGGCGCGCGCGGCTCGGGCCGCTCGATCCCGCCCTATCAAACGCTGGTGTTCCAGGTGGAACTCATCAAGATCCGCTAATCGCGAGGCGGAGTTGAAGGCGGCAACGCCGGCATATTTCCCGGCAACTTTACGATCGTTTTGGTCGCGCGCAGAACCGGTCCTGCGCGCCGACCCTCGCTTGCTCGGCGTCTTGGCCGCAGGCTCTGCCATTTCGGGCGAGATGGATGTCTATTCCGATCTCGACCTGATCTTGGTCGTTCGCGACACCGCCTATGCCGAAATCATGGCATCGCATGTGGACTATCCGGCACGCATTCCCGGCCTGCTCAGCGCCTTCGTTGGCCATCATGTCGGCGAACCCCGCCTCGTCATCGCGTTGTTCGCCGATCCGTTGGTGCACATCGACTTCAAATTCGTCACGCCGGACGCGCTCGCTCGGCGCATCGAAACGCCGATTGTTTTGATCGACGAAACCGGCGACCTGGGCAAGCTATTGGCCGCCGGGACGGCGTCCTGGCCTAACCAAGAGCCGCAGTGGTTTGAAGACCGGATTTGGGTTTGGTTTCACTACGGCGCCGTAAAGATCGCGCGCGGCGAATTGTTCGAGGCGCTGAACTTTCTCGCCGACATTCGTCGCATGGTTCTGGGTCCCCTTGCCGCGCGCCGCAAGGGGCGCGATCAAAATGCGATCAGGCGCATCGAAACGATCGATCCGGATTTTGCCTCGCGCCTGCAAGCAACGGCGTCGCTGTACGATAGCGAACAAGCGTGGTCGGCGCTGTTTGCAGCCATCGATCTCTACCTCGAACTACGCGCCGACAAACCGCCGTCGATCATCCACGCATCGGCCGAACAAGCGGTGCGCACGTGGATCGCCGAGGAGCGCAAGGCAAGGCGCTGAACCGCGCCACCGTCGTGTAAACAGGATAATCCCAAAACGGCCGGCGGGTTCAACCAGGCGTCACAAGCGGCAATATCGCCCGCTCCGCAGCGTTGAGAAGCGCGGCGCGGTCTATGCGCAAATCGGCGCTCTCACCTTCGATCACGGTATCGGCAAGGCGCTCGACGATACTCAGCGTCAGCAACAAGCCTGCACCATTCTTCGCGACGGACAGGCCCGTTGCCTCCGCCAAAAGCGACAGTTGCTTTTCTCGTGATTGACCAAGGGCTCTAGCGACCGCCGGTTCGATCCGGGCGACGGCACGGATGCCGGTTCGGAATGCAGCCCAAGCGCAATGGAAATCGACAATGAACTCCAACGCCCGTCGAAGCCGTTCGCGCGTCGAGCCTCCGGCGTCGAATGCCGCGCGCAGGCCGTTCCACTCTGCCGCCACGTAGGATTCGTAAACCGCCAGCAGGACGTCTGCTTTGTCGGAAAAATGTTTATAGAAACTCCCCGGCGCATAGCCTGCCGCGCGGGCGATGGCATTGCTGTCCGTCGCGAAGTAACCGGGGCCGTTGAAAAGCGTCGTGGCTGCCGAAATCAGTGCGGCGCGCGTGGTCTGCGCATCGCGCGGTCGCACCGGCCGTTTGCGACCGGCTGACTTTGGTTTGGGATCTGATTTGACTCGACGCATGTTGGTGATATAAGCATCATATAAAGTGATAAAAAAATCATTTACATGAGTTGGAGATTGGGGATATGCGCCGTTTGCTCATCATTGCGGGACTTCTGTCATTGGTCGCCGCTGGAATATTGCTGGCCATGCTGGCGATCGCCCTTCAATCGGGGGTGACCCAGCAGAAATTCGAACACCTCTTCGCGCTCGCCGAGTACACCGAAGCGCTCGCGAACGCGCGAGCGCCAATGTTCTCGACCCTCGCCTTCGATAACCTGTTTATCCTGGCTTATGCAGGCGCGATTGGCATTGGCATGACGGCTCTGCGATCGCCGGAAACGAGCTGGCTAGCGGCCGTGGCGGCCGTAGGCATCGTCGCGGCCGGATTGCTCGATTACGCCGAGAACCTTCACTTCCTCACGATGTATGCCGGCCTCGATGCGGGCATCTCGCCGACCGCCGGTGAAGTCGCGGGGCGGATGTGGGCGAGCCTGATGAAATGGCACATCGTCTATGGCTCCATGTTCGCCGCAAGTTTCGTCGTGCCGGTGCGAGGCGTTGTG
>JAIOQG010000291.1 GCA_021413465.1 Alphaproteobacteria bacterium
CAAGACGCGCGGACATCGCTTCCTCGGCAACGAAGCAATCGAAGTGCGTCGCTTCGACGATTACATCGAAAAGCTCAAACGCGCTCACGCGATTCTGGACGCAGCCGAACGCAAGGCGGTGATCCTGCACGAGGCGAAACAACTCGCCCACGCGCAAAACCTCGAACTCATCGAAGACGATGTTCTCGCCGACGAAGTGGCGGGCCTCGTCGAATGGCCCGTTGCCGTGATCGGCCAATTCGACAAAGCCTTCCTCGACGTGCCGCAGGAAATCCTGATCTCGACGATGCGCGCGAACCAAAAATACTTCGCGCTCAAGGACCCCAAGACCGGCAAACTCGCGAACAAATTCGTCGTGATCTCGAACATGATCACGAAGGACGGCGGGAAGAACGTCGTCGCCGGCAACGAACGCGTCCTGCGCGCGCGCCTCTCCGACGCAAAGTTCTTTTGGGATCAAGACAAAAAGACGACGCTCGAGTCTCGCGTGCCGTGCCTGAAAGACATCGTTTTCCACGCCAAGCTCGGCACCCAGCGCGAGCGCGTCGAACGCATCGAAGTGCTCGCGGGGGAAATCGCAAAACTGATCGGCGCCGACCACAAAAAGGCCGGGCGCGCGGCTCACCTTTGCAAAGCCGACCTCGTCTCCGGCACCGTCGGCGAATTCCCCGAAGTGCAGGGCGTGATGGGCCGTTACTTCGCGCTCCACGACAAAGAAGACGCGCAAATCGCCGATGCCGTCCGCGATCATTACAAACCGCAAGGGCAGGGCGACGATGTCCCGACTGCGCCGGTCAGCGTAGCGGTCGCGCTGGCCGACAAGTTGGATTCCGTCTCCGGATTTTTTGGCATTGGAGAAAAACCGACCGGATCGAAAGATCCCTTCGCGCTCCGCCGCGCCGCGCTTGGTGCGATCAATACGATTTTGCAGAACGAACTCCGGCTCAAGCTCGCGCCTGTGATCGGACAGGCGCACCGGCTGATAGGCGCGAACAGGGCCGATGTCTCGGATCAATCGCGCGACGATGTCGTGCGCGAAGTTCTATCGTTCTTCGCCGACCGCCTGAAAGTCGCGCTTCGCGACAAGGGCGTTCGCCACGATCTTATCGATGCCGTGTTTTCGCTCGGCAACCAAGACGACCTCGTCCTCGTTGTTCGTCGCGTCCAGGCGCTTCAAAGCTTCCTCTCCGCCGACGACGGCAAAAACCTGCTCGCCGGCTACAAGCGCGCCTTGAACATCCTCAAGATCGAAGAAGCCAAAGAAAAGAAGAAAAACCCAAAGCACGCCGGATTCGCCGGCAAACCCGACGTGTCGCTTCTCCAGGCGCCGCAAGAGATCGAACTCTTCAAAGCGCTCGCCATTGCCAACGACCTGATCGCGGCCGAAGTCCAAGAAGAACGCTTCGAAGAAGCCATGCGCGCGATGTCTCGCCTGCGCGCCCCCGTCGACGCCTTCTTCGAAAAGGTCACGGTAAACGCCGACGACCCGAAAGTCCGCGAAAACCGCTTGGAGCTTCTCAGCGAAATCCGCGAAGCTATGCACACCGTCGCCGACTTCTCGAAGATTGAGGGCTAGACAAAGGCGCTCTTTCCCTGGGAACGCGGGCATCTTGCCCGCTCTTTCAGCGTCTCCGGCCGCTCGGCCTTGCATAGAGTCGGCAAGAGCGGGCAGGATGCCCGTGCTCCCAGGGAACTGTCACCATGTCCCTCGATCTCTACCTCGCCTTCGTCGCCGCCACGCTCGTGCTGATGGCGATCCCCGGCCCCAACGTCACGCTCATCGTGGCGAATTCGATTGCCTACGGCACGCGCTACGGCCTTTTCACGGTGCTGTGCACCAGCCTTTCGATCATCCCCCTTCTCGCGTTCACGGTTGCCGGCATGTCGGCGATGTTGGGCTTCGTCTCACATTGGTTTGAGGTGTTGCGCTGGGTCGGCGCCGCCTACTTGATCTATCTCGGCATCGAAGCCTGGCGCGCGCCCGCGCCCGACCTCACCGCACTCAAACCCGATCCCAAATCGCTCAACCGCATCGCATCGCGCGCCGTCCTCGTCGCGTTGACCAACCCGAAAACGCTGCTCTTCTTTGGCGCCTTCTTCCCGCAGTTCATCGAGCCTTCGCGCGACGCCACCTCGCAACTCGCGATCATGGCGGTCAGCTTCTTCGTCATCGCCGTCGTCTGCGATAGCACCTGGGCGTTGGGCGCCGGCCGCTTGCGCCCGATGCTTGCGAAGGCGGGAAAGTGGGTCAATCGCGTCACCGGTTCGGCACTGCTAAACTGCGGCGTCGGCCTGGCATTGGCGCGCAGACCCTAATCCGCCGCCTTGAATTGCTGCACCGCACATGGCAAGTGGCACGCCAGCGATCTAACGCGGGCGCAATCGATGGCAAAATGGGTCTACAGCTTCGGTGGCGGCAAAGCCGAAGGCTCCGCCAAGATGAAGGAACTTCTGGGCGGGAAGGGTGCAAACCTTGCCGAGATGGCCAACCTGGCATTGCCCGTGCCGCCGGGCTTCACCATCACAACCGAAGTCTGCACGCATTTCACCGCAAACAACCGTAGCTATCCCGCCGACCTGAAATCCCAGGTCGAAGCCGCCCTCGACCACATCGGAGCAACCGTCGGCCGCAAGTTCGGCGATCCCAAGAACCCGCTTCTCGTCTCGGTGCGCTCGGGCGCCCGCGCCTCGATGCCGGGCATGATGGACACGGTTTTGAACCTCGGCCTTAACGACGAAACCGCGAAGGCGCTCGCGGTGCAATCGGGCAACGAGCGCTTCGCCTATGACAGCTACCGGCGCTTCATCTCGATGTACGGCGACGTTGTACTTGGCGTCGCGCACGACCATTTCGAGGAAATCCTGTCGTTCTACAAGGACGAGAACGACCTCACGCTCGACACCGACATCGACGCCGCCGGCTGGAAGCTGCTGGTCGAAAGATTCAAGGCGAAAGTCCAGGAAGAGCTCGGCGAACCTTTTCCGCAGGACCCGCACGTTCAGCTTTGGGGCGCGATTGGCGCCGTTTTCGGTTCGTG
>JAIOQG010000074.1 GCA_021413465.1 Alphaproteobacteria bacterium
ACGGTCGCTACCCACGCGCTGCAGCGTAGGCTCCGCCAACCCCGTCTCGTCGATGCGAAGCCGGATGATCTCAAGGCTCTGTTCGGCCGCCGCAGTCACGCGCGCATTGACCCCGGATGAGGACAACGTCACCCGAAGTTCTGTGGGCGAAGTCTCGGCAACATCGATTTCGCTTGATGTTTGACCCAGCGCATCGGTGTGGGACGCCGCCGCACCGGTCAGCACACGGATGGCCTCTTTACTTTTCCCCGCCTCGTTCAACGCCACGATCAGCGCATTGCCGTCGCGCCGTACCGCCTGCGTGCCGATCTTGGCCTCGCGCAACACACGCCGCGCGTCGCGCGTCAGGTCTTGCAGCCGCTCGTTCACGAGCGCCTTGGCATCGACTTCAAGCATCAAATGCGCCCCACCGCGCAAATCGAGCCCCAGCGCCAGTTGCTGCTTCGGCAGCCAATCCGGCACCAAGGTGAGCTGCTGCGGCGTGAGTAAATTGGGCAGTGCCGTTGCGGCACCGGCGAGAACGATCAACACATAGACGATAAGCCGCCAAGCGGATGTGCGCATAGGAGTGTCCAAATCTTGTGTCACGCGCGCGCGAATCAAGCACGCAGCCGCAGTGACGAATGTCGGAAAACGGAGGCAGCACGCAAACGGCAAGTGCCGCGTGCGTGCTAGACGGGCATCAAGCCGCGAAGTCGTGGCGGCGCACGCGCACGAAACGCACGCTCGAGAATGCGCGCGTCGGAGGCAACGGCTGAAGAGTAGACGCCGCGTAACGCCGCGAAACCGGCAACGCTGGGCGCACCGGCGGCAATGAGATCATTTCCGCCACCGCCGAATTTCGGCGCCACGGCGCGCACGACGCGAGATGGCGCGCGCACGATGCCGCGCTCGGAACCGTCTGCAGCCGCCAAGCGCTGCGCGTCCGTGGTGAAATGCGCCGACGGCTTTGATGCAACGGCCGATGCGGCAGGTAACGACGCAAAAAGCGCCGCGCCGAACAGCAGCATAAACGTCGCCAGTAACCACGACTCCGCCCCGGCCCGCATAACGCGAGCCCGTGGCTTGGCCTTGGCAAACGGCGTCGTCACATCCTGCACCCTGATGCCCCAATTCCTTCACATAGGAATCGCAGCCGGAAATTGCTAGGTCGGCCCCGAAAATAGCCGCCCCAAGCGTCGCAAACAGGCCCCACACCGCTTGCGAGGCCGCGCCACAGCCTTCAAACTGAACTGGATCGTTTGGGCACAAGGGGGCCTGCGCCAATGAAGTACCGTACCTTTTCGTTGGGCACCGCGGCGCTAGCCTGTGCCGCGGCACTCGCCGCCTCCCCTTCGCCGGCCGATAAGGCCGCATCGACCGCCGCATTTTTGGAAGCCATGAAAGTCCTCAACCATCCCCGTTGCATGAACTGCCACACGACAACCGCTTGGCCGACCCAAGGCGACGATCGCCACCGCCACACCTTCAACGTCCTGCGCGGGCCCGACGGAAAGGGCGCACCCGGTATGCGCTGCACCAGTTGCCATCAAGACAAGAACCAAGACGCGCTCAAAATCCCGGGCGCGAAGGACTGGCACATGGCACCGCTCAGCATGGGCTGGACCGGACTCACTCCCGGCGCCTTGTGCGCGGCCTTGCTGGACCCGGCCCGCAACGGCGGCCGCACCGGCGCAATGGTGATCGACCACATGCGCCACGACGAACTGGTGCTCTGGGCCTGGACGCCCGACGCCAAACGCAAAGCCCCCGAACTCACGCACAAAGCCTTCGTCGCCGCCCTTGAAACCTGGGTCGACAAAGGCGCCCACTGCCCAGCGCCCTAACCCGCTCGAAAGCACCTGTGAAACGCCTCTCCCCGATCCAAGGCTCAATCCTGTTTTTCGTCTTAGCGCCGGGCACTGTCGCAGGGGTCATACCGTGGTTGATCTCCGATTGGCAGTTTCACCCTGCATTCCTGCATACCGACGTCACGCGCTTTCTGGGTGCGGCGCTCGTTTTCGCCGGTCTGGACATCATCGTGGACTGCTTCGCGCGTTTCGCAACTCTGGGCCAGGGCACGCCCGCGCCCATCGGCCCCACGCGCACCTTGGTCGTGTCGGGTTTCTACCGCCACGTCCGCAACCCCATGTATGTCGCCGTCCTGGCGACGATCTTGGGCCAAGGTCTTTTGTTCGCCCAACTCGACTTGATCGGCTATGCCGGCATCGTCTGGGCCATGTTTCACGCCTTTATCGCGTTCTATGAGGAACCGGTACTCAAGCAATCCTTTGGCCCCGCCTACGACACCTATCGCGCCAACGTTTCCCGTTGGCTGCCGCGCTGGTCGCCGTGGCAAGGCGAGGGCAAATCGTGATCGACCTAAACAAGAAGAAACTTGCCTTGGTGAGCGCCGTCACGCTTCATCTGTTGAGCGAGATCAAAGACCGCTGGGCGCAGGCGCAGTAATTTGTTAATCATCAAGCACCCAGCGCGCACCGTTGAAGCGCAAACCGGGCCTCTCTGCGGTCCGAACCCGGTCATCTGGCGCCTGCGTGGATTTGGCCGCGATTTTGGCAATCCGGAAAGCTTCTCACCGTAAAGTAGAAGCATCCCTGCCAAGCAAAACTTCAATCGGACCGTCATGCATCCGACGTATTCGTGATTGAAAAGGCCCGCTGCAACAACGCTTTCGCCCCCTCCGAAGCGATTGAAGGAAACCCGCCAATGCCCAAAGAAAAAACCCCCGCCGAAGTCCTCAGCGAACTGATGAACGTGCCGTTCCCGAACACGGCCTACGTGGATTCCATGAAGCGCGTGTTCGAATCGCAAAAACAAATGCTGGACAGCTTCCAAAGCAATCTCGATCAGTGGTTTGAACGCCGCCGCGACGGCGCCGACGCCACGATGAAGATGCTGAACGAGGTCGGCGGCGAAGCCGACCACGAAAAGCGCGCCGAAGCTTGGCAACGTTGGGTCTCCGGTGCCATGGCCCGCATCATGGACGACGTCCAAACTCAATTCGAAACCATGCAAAAACTCACGACCCAGCTCGCCGTCAACGGTGAGGTGAAGGTGCCGGCCGAGATGAAAAAGCACCCGTTGAACGGCAAGGCCGGCGATCACATCGTCGTGAAGAAACCGAACGGCAAATACAAACCGCTCGCCGACCACGACGCCGCCTAAGCCAAGCGCCACCTCTTGCGGTTGGCGTCTCGAAACAGGCTCGCGCAATCGGCCTCTGCGCGGGCAGGTGGCACCGCCTGCCGTGGTTAAATGTGAGAAACCACACGCCCGCAGCGTCGATGCCGGCCGGTTTCTACACAGTTTGTTGTTCATGTTGTCAAATCGCGTAAAGCGGCGGCGCGCATGTGCAACTGCGAACAAGCTCGACCTCTGCTGCAGCGCTTCGCCCCCGCCGCCATGAACAATCGGCCATGCTGCAATGCAACCGTGTACGGACGATTCCGCAAATCGCAGCCCGCGCGTTGAGACAAAATTCATCGCCTGGGCAATTCGTCACGAAACGGACAAAGACATGCAATGATCTGTGTGTCACGCTGCGTTGCAGGTGGAGGTTGGAGTCGTTGGCTGTGCACTCCTGCTGGCGACTGAACGAACTGAACGATTTGAAAAAACAAACGTCGGAGTGACGACATGCCGAACAGACTCTTCGAATTGGTGGCCTTAGGGCCGGAACTGCGGGACGAAGCCAAACGCCAAGGACGCGGCGTCAACGAGGCCTATCTCCTCGTCCACCGCGTCATGGTCGAGGCATTTCGCGAAGACCTCGACCGCATCGCGGGCGACGGCCTGCGCGCCCACTTAAACTCGCGCCTCAAACAACGCCTGCAGGACCACGCCGCCTAGCGTTCAGCGCTTCTTGGCGCAGCGCGCGAAATTCGTCACCGGCAGCCCTGGAACCGCAGGCACCCGCCCTTGCGTCAGCCGGTCGGGGCTCACAAGGGTCAGCAAGCGTTCCACCCCGGCCTCGCGGTAAAGCACGGACGCCGGCCCTTGCACCTCCACATACTGAAACAGCCGCGGCAGCGGGCCGCCGTCATAGACATTGAGCCCACCACCCGCCGCAGCCTCGATCCAAATCGCACCGCCCTCGCCGAACAGCCCGACATTTTCCCGCCGCGCCACGCCGCCATAAGGGCACGACGTCTTCGACAGCGCCCCCGTCAACGGCGCCCACGTCGCGCTCACATGCCCCCAAGGCCCGGCGAGCCGCGCCGCGAAGTCGTCGAGCGGTAAAGCCCGCGCCGCGGACGCCGCCAGCAAACTGCCCAAAAGCAAAACCACCGCGCGCATGACGCCTCCGAAATCTAAGCCTCGACAGTCTGAGCCAACGCCCGCAGCGCTTCAAGCTGCGCCTGCCACCACTCGCCGTGCCGCCGCAAAAAGACCGTCTCGGGAAACGAATGCTTGGCTACATGTTCGGCCGGTACACTGTCCCAGCCGCGATGCTCGATCGTGACCCGCGTCTCGGAGCCCACCGGCTCGAACAGCACCTCGACCTCGGTGTGCTGCCCCGGAGCGAACGTCGCGTGCCGCCACCCGAACACGAGCCGTACGCCCGGCTCCCACACCGAGATCTTGCCGATCTCGAACACCTTGCCGCTGGCCAGCGTCTCGGTGAAACGCCCGCCCTCACCGCCCGGCGCCGGCGGCTCGAACGCCAACCGCCCGGGACTGCGCGGCGTGAATTGAAACATCGCGTTCGGCTGCCACCACAAGGCGATCTCGCGCGTGAAAACATCGAACGCCCGCGACGCATTCGCCTTGACGCGCAACGCCACGATCACGCGCGACGTCACGCTTTGCGCTCCACATGCGACTTGAACGACGCCAACTGATCGGCCCACAGCTGCTCCGTCGTCTCAAGCCAAGACTTCAGCTCCGACAGCCGTTGCGGCCGCAGCGCATAGATGCGCACCCGCGCGTCGTAGTCGGGATGCGTCTCGCCCACGACCCCCGCCTCCTTCAGCAGACGCAAATGCCGGCTCATCGCCGGCGCCGACAGCCCGATGATCTTCGACAGCTCGCCCGCACTTTGCGCCCCGCCGCGCAACACGTCGACGACGCGCCGCCGCTGCGGATCGGCCAGCGCCGACAACACCGCGTCGAGCGCGGCGTCGCGTCCCTTTGCTTTGGCGAGTTTCGTTTTCAGACCCAACCCTCGATCTTCAAGCCCGACGC
>JAIOQG010000292.1 GCA_021413465.1 Alphaproteobacteria bacterium
CCGAAGCTCGCTTGCATCGCATGCGCCATCGTGCGCATCGGCAGGAGCATGTCGGACTGCGACTGATACATTTGATAGAGCACGCCGACGCAAATCCCCGCTGAATCACTGAAAAGCTATTGGCTTTATGATAGGCTAGCAAGAAATCGCGGTGGTTGAGCTTTCTTTCGTTCTAAGGCGCGGTATCTGATGTCGGATTAGGCAGGTGTGCGTATGAAATCAGCAACACTAACCATCGCTAGCAAGAATTACGGCTCTTGGTCGCTTCGGGGCTGGCTGCTCTGCCGCATGGCGGGCCTCAAGTTCGAAGAGCGCACACTGTCCCCGGACGATCCCGACGCAAGGGCGGAATTGCTACTGCTTTCGCCCTCGTTCCTGGTTCCCAAGCTTGAGCGCGACGGCGTTACCGTGTGGGACACGCTGGCGATCGCCGAATATTTGGCCGAGATCAAACCGAAGGCAGGGCTGTTTCCCGCCGACATCGCGGCGCGGGCCCATTGCCGTAGCGTCAGCGGCGAAATGCATTCGGGCTTTACCAATTTACGGTCGGCGATGCCGATGAACATCAAAGCACGCTACCCCGGCTACAAGGTATTCGCCGGGGCGCGCGGCGACATCGAGCGAATCGCAACGATATGGCGCACGTGTCTCGCCCAATATGGCGGGCCATTCCTGTTCGGAAAGCTGCCCACAATGGCAGACGCAATGTACGCGCCGGTGACGACCCGGCTTTCGACCTACGACGTGCACATTGACCGCGTTTGCGACGGCTACTGCCGCACGATCGCAAACTGGTCCCTCATGGAAGAGTGGGTCGCGGCGGCGAAGCAAGAGCCGGACGATGTGGAAGAGTTGGACGTGGAGTTCTAAATCTGTCGGCGGCGCTCGCGCTCCCCGGGGAGAGGACGATGCCTGAGTATTCGGACGAGACCATCAAAAGCGTGCTCGGCTCTGTGAAGACCGTCGCCATCGTCGGCGTTTCGGACAAGGAGTCTCGCGCCTCCCACTTCGTGATGAAGTACATGCAGGGCAAGGGGTATCGGATGATCCCCATTAACCCGCAGCTCGCCGGGCAGACGCTTCTTGGGGAAAAGGTCTATCCTGACCTCAAATCGATTCCCGAAAAGGTCGACATGGTCGATATCTTTCGCAACTCAGAGGCGGCGGGCGTGTTGAGCGACGAAGCCATCGCCATCGGAGCCAAGGTCGTTTGGATGCAGCTGGGCGTGGTCAACGACGCGGCGGCGGCACGGGCGGAGAAAGCCGGCTTGACCGTCATCATGGATCGCTGTCCGAAGATGGAATATTCGCGCTTTTCCGGGGAATTCGGATGGGTCGGCAGGAACAGCCGAATCATCGACAATAGACGTAAGCAATTGGGTGCCGGACGTGCGTCCCTCGCGCGCGACGCCATCGGCAGAGGAAAGGGTACGTTATGAACATCCACTCGAAGCTTTCGGATTACGGCTTCAATACGCTGTCGGTACACGCGGGTGCGGCGCCCGACCCCACCACCGGCGCGCGCGCGACGCCAATCTATCAGACGACATCTTACGTGTTCGACGACACGGATCACGCGGCGTCGCTGTTCGGGCTGCAATCGTTCGGCAATATCTACACGCGCATCGGCAATCCGACGCAGGCCGTGCTCGAAGAGCGGGTCGCGGCGCTTGAGGGCGGCACGGCGGCGCTGGCGGTTGCCTCCGGTCACGCGGCGCAGATGCTGACCTTCCAGGCGCTGATGATGCCGGGCGACGAGTTCATTGCGGCGCGCCAACTCTATGGCGGTTCGGTCAATCAGTTCGGTCAGGCGTTCAAGAGCTTCGGCTGGAACGTGAAGTGGGCAGACGCGCGCGATCCGGAGAGCTTCCGGCGTCAATTGTCGTCGAAGACCAAGGCAATTTTCATCGAGAGCATCGCAAACCCCGGCGGCATCGTGATCGACATCGAGTCGATCGGCGCGGTGGCGAAGGAGGCCGGCGTGCCGTTCATCGTCGATAACACGTTGGCGACGCCCTATCTGATCCGGCCCGTCGAATGGGGCGCGGATATCATCATCCATTCGCTGACTAAGTTTCTGGGCGGGCACGGCAATTCGATCGGCGGGGTCATCGTCGATGCCGGTTCGTTCGATTGGTCGCGCACGAAGAAGTATCCGATGCTGTCGGAGCCCTGCCCTTCGTATCACGGCATCAAAATGCACGAGACGTTCGGCGACATGGCGTTCGCGATCACCTGCCGCGTTTTGGGTTTGCGCGATCTCGGGCCCGCGATCTCGCCGTTCAACGCGTTTCTGTTGCTGACAGGGATCGAGACGCTGCCGCTGCGTATGCAAAAGCATTGTGAGAACGCGAAAGCGGTGGCGCAGCATTTGAGCCGGCATGCGAAGGTGTCGTGGGTGAGTTACGCTAACCTGCCGAATGACCCGTGCTATGGCTTAGCGCAGACCTATTGCCCGAAGGGCGCGGGCGCGGTGTTCACGTTTGGCGTGCGCGGTGGCTACGAGGCGGGCGTGAAGCTCGTCAACAACGTGAAGCTGTTGTCGCATCTCGCCAATGTCGGCGACACGCGCTCGTTGATCATCCACCCGGCGTCGACGACGCATCGCCAGCTTTCCGACGAACAAAAGAGCGCGGCGGGCGCGGGACCCGAGGTTGTGCGCGTCTCGATCGGAATCGAAGACGTCTCGGACATCATCGCGGATTTGGATCAGGCGCTGGCGGCGTGATTGGTGACTAGGGATTGGGTATTGGGGCTTAGGGGGCCTATCCCCTATTCCCCAACATCTCAGACCTCACTTGGGTTTGCGGAACTTATAGATGAACTGATCGGTTTTGCCGCGGATCGACGGGTCGAAGACGATGACGGTCTTGGGGTCGGCCGGGTTGCGCAGCAGATCGCTTTCGGCTTCGAGCTTGAAGCCGGCGGCGAGGACTTGGGTTTTCACCAGGTCGGCATCGATGCGATGGAGCTTGTCGATCTGCTCGACAGTCGTCACGCCGGGGCCTGAGTGGTCGATGATGAAATAGACGCCGCCGGGCTTGAGCGCGTCGAAAATCGCCTTGTTCATCTTGGCAATGTCGATCTTCTGCCAGACTTGATCGTGATAGAGTTGGCTTACAAAAACGAGATCGACGGGCTTGTCGAATTTGATCTCGTCCATCGGCTGGATCGACCCTTCGACGTTTGAGAAGCCGGCGGCGGCAAAGGCCGCAGGACCTTCCTTCACCGCCGGGAACTTTTCGGCCACCCATGTCGGGTTGAACATGAAGACCTTGCCGTTTGCGCCGACGATGCGGCTCATGATGCGGGTGTAGTAGCCGGTCTTGCCCGGTCCGACATCGACGGCGCGGTCGCCAGGTTTGACGCCGGTCAGCGCCATGATCGCGGCCGGTTTGCGGTCGGCGTCGCGGTCGGTGTCATCCTTCGGGCGGTCCTTATCGGCGACCGCGGCGGTGACGAAATCCGGTATGGCGTCGGCAGCCCGAACCGGTGCAGTGGCAACGGTGAGTGCAACAACGGCGACTGATAGCGAGAAAATGCGCATGGACCCCTCCCAATTTGGGCGCACCCTATTGGAAGTTGCGGTAATGCCCAAGCGGCGGCGCGCTCACGGTCGCGTGATGTCTTAGATATTGTTTCTGGCGGCCACCGTCTTTATCTGCGGCAGCCCCTTTGCCGCCGTCGCAATGGCATGAAGTTTTGGGCATTCGGCCTTGAACCAATCGCGGCCGGGGCGCCAGGCCGTCATCGGCCACAGATAGATATCGAGCGCCGAAAACGTCTTGCCCAGAAACCACGGCCCTTTGACTTGGCTTTCGACATAGCGCCAAAGCACTTTGCGATGGTCGTCGGTTGCCGCAACCAGCGCCTTGCCCGCGCCTTTTTCCTTTGTCACGC